>JBAUTB010000151.1:0-20616 GCA_049582005.1 Gloeobacterales cyanobacterium
GATGAAGGGAGTTGGAGTCATGCCGTTTTGAGAGGTAATGAACTGCATGCAGTCTAGTACTGTTTTATGGCTCTAAACAAATTGAAACGGAATCCAAGACGATGAGGAACGGGGAAAGCTGAATGGGTTCTGCCCTGCGATAATCTTGGGATGATCTGGGTAGGTAGAACGTTATACTCGAAAAAGCAGCTATAACTTTGCCATGATTTCCTCCATTCTTTCTGTCCTCCTCGTTCTTGCGAGTATCGCTATTATTGTCATGGTTTTGATCCATGCCCCCAAGGGAGATGGTTTAGCGGCTATTGGTGGACAAGGACAGTTGTTCTCTAGCCAAAAGAGCGCAGAAAAGAATTTAGACCGGGCTACATGGGGAGCGATTGTGGTGTTTCTCACTATCTCTGGGGTACTGAGCTCTGGCTTACTGAAGCAAGCACCTCAGACAACTACTCCTGCCGCAAATGCACCTGTTTCAGCTCCAAGTACTGGGGGGAGTCAGCGCTAAGTTGACTTTGCATCAGGCTAATACTTTTTAACAATAAACTTCCTAAGTTTTGGGCAGGTACTTGGCTGACTTTGGTCGCTAAATCTGGAATAGGACCTTTGAGTCTGGCTAACGTCACATGGGCATGAAATTTTCTGGGCGCTGACTTAAGGGCGAGTGCTACTCCCAGATCCCTGGCTAACCTACCTAGGTGGTCCTCCTCTGAATTCGCCCCAATCCAGAGCACGGAGGGATGACGCCATTTGGGGAAAACTCCCAACCCACCCAAACTGATTTTAAAAGGGCGGTGCGCCTGTGCGGATTCTTCCATGGCCGTTTGGATGGCCCATAAGCGATCCGGGTTTTGTTCGCCTAAAAAATGCAGGGTGATATGTAAATTTTCGGGTTTCACCCAACGGATAGAATTCTCCATTAAGCATGCTTGGAGGGCTTGTTGTACCGCTGCAATCCTTTCCTTCATGACTTCGTTTAGCGAAATAGCGATGAACAGACGCATAGATAGGATTTCTCTCTTACTGAGTCAGAAATTGGAAAAGAAAATCTGGGGCTAAGTACCGAAGAGGGTCTGAATTCGTTTGCGCATCCAAGCGAGCGGAGCTTCTCCGGTATTGGATAAACCTTTTTCATCCCAAAGGCCCAATTCTCGCAAAACTTGTTGACGTTCTGCCAACCGCTGTGCGATTTGTTCAGCCAATCCTTTCTGGTCTTTCAGCAGCTTTTGGAGCGCCGTACGATCTACAACAAAGAGGCTTGTCTCTTCTAAGGTTCGCGTTGTAGAAGGGCGAGGCATTCCGGTTAATAGAGAGATCTCCCCAAAAAATTCTCCCGCGTTGAGTATGCCAATCGAAGTTTCTTTCTTTTCCGAAAATATCTCCACTTGCCCTGACAGGATGATGTAGAAAGATTCTCCGGGGTCATTTTCCTTGAAGATTGTTTGACCAGCCGCAAAGCGTTTGCGATAGCCCTGTTCAATCAGGCTCCGTAGTTCAAGATCAGTACAGGATTCAAAGTAGGTAATCCGACGCAGGAGTGTACTGAGATCAGAAGTGGTAGCCACGATAGGAGTTTCCTGTCTTTCGGTCACTTCTGTTGGCTCTTGGCGGATAGAGCTAATCAATTCGCTGAGGTTGCGGATCTTTAAGTCTCTTTGGGGGACGGGTATTTCAATATGTCGTTGGCGTAATTCTTGCTCAATCAAAAAGTTCAGCGCACTTTTGATCATTTCTATATCTTGGGGCTTGTCGATCCAGACCAAAAGTTCAAACTTCAAGGCATTGTCGCCAAAGTCTTTTAGCCAAACTTTTGGAGCCGGATAGGATAAAATCCTCGGCTCGGAACGGGCTGCATTGAGGAGTACTTCTGTTACCAATACGGGACTGGTTCCATAGGCTACTCCAATCGGCAGATGAATGCGACTTTGGGGATCTCGATAGCTCCAATTAATGATGTTGTTTTCAATAAAACGATTGTTTGGAACAATCACGAAAATCCCATCCAGAGTGCGCACAATCGTTGAACGAATCGATATCTTTTCGACCGTGCCCAAGAGTCCACTAACTTCAATAAAATCGCCTACTCTAATCGGTTGTTCAAAGAGTAAGGTTAGGCCACTGACAAAGTTGCTGACTAAGTTTTGGAAACCAAATCCTAATCCAATACCCAATACGCCAGCCAGGACAGCCAGAGAACTCAAATCAAGGCCAGCGGTTTGTAAAACGATTACAAACCCAAGAGTGGCTAATAGATAACCAATCAAGGCCGCAATGGTTTCTCGCGTTCCTGTATCAAAGCCTAGCCTCATCAACAGGCGTTGTTTGATCCATTCACTCAGAGCACGGGAAGAGAAAAAGACACCCAGTAATAGAAGAATTAGGAAAACAATATTAGCAAGGGAAAAATGATTTTTCCCTGCAACAATTAGAGGGGTATTCAGCAGTTGGGAAAGACCTGCCAAGGTGGATTGCGCTTGAATAATAACCCAAGCTTGAATAGGTTCTAGCTCAGGTATCAATTTGAATATAATGAGGATGGAACCAATCCAAAAAGAAACCCTGACAATCCCAAAAAGTATTTGCTTCGGCAAGCTATCTAACTCTTTCCAGCGCTTGAATAACCGGATTGCCAGTCCATCAAATAGCGTGATGCCCAGTAAAACCAAGAAAGCCAACCCTATCGTTTGTACTGGGAGACTACTCATACTAAGAGAGAACTTTACGTTCTAAATAGCTTAGTGCTTCCACATGGTAGGTCTGCGGAAAAAAATCTATAGGAATCACCGTTTTGACTTCGTATTGTGTGCTCAAGTGTTTTAGATCCCGCGCCAGGGTACTGGGATTACAGCTAAGGTAGAATACCCGTTGGGGTTGTTTCTTTAAGATCACGTCTAATACACTAGGGTCACAGCCTTTACGGGGTGGGTCAAGAACGAGGGTGTGATCCGGCTGTAAAACTTCAGCAAGCTGGTCTTCTACCGTCCCTGCAAGAAACGCTACATTGCCGATGCGATTATTTTGGGCATTGAGTTGTGCTTGTTGAACGGAAGGGGCAAAACTTTCAATCGCAATCACTTTTTTGACCTGTTGGGCGATGGGTAGCGAAAGTGTACCGATGCCCGAATAGGCATCTACCACCTTATCTTCTTTCGTGAACTGAGCGAGATCCAACAAGGTATAAATCATACGCTCCGCCTGCTCTGTGTTCACTTGGAAAAACGTAGTGGGCCCAATTTGGAACTCTAAACCGCAGAACTGTTCTTGGATGAAACCCTTGCCGGTAACCACTTTAGTTTGAGGGCCAAAAATCGCATTGGTCGGTTGGTTATTCAGATTTAAGCAAATACTGACCACCGAGCGAAATTGTTGATGGATGGCCGTACAAAACTTTTCTAGATTAGGCAGATTGAGTTCAGTCGTGACCAACGTCAGGAGGACTTTATCGGTGCGACGTCCTACCCGCAACCCTAAATGCCGAATATAGCCTACTTGTGTTTTTTCATTATAGGTAGACCAGCCCATTGCTTGGATCAGCGCTTTGGTTTTTTCCAGGATGGGATTGAGCTTGATGTCTTGGACGGGGCACTGGTTGAGATTGATCAGATCATGGGACTGCTTGCGGTAGTAACCAGCCATGATATTTCCCTGCTGACTAGAACCCACGGGGAAGGTGCTTTTGTTGCGATAGTGCAGGGGATCATCGGCTCCTAGCACCTCAGCTACGGGTGGATGTTCCAGGCCGCCAATGCGCTCCAAACTATCGATCACCATCTGTTTTTTCTGGGCCAATTGCGTGGCGTAGGCTACGGCCTGCCACTGACAGCCCCCACATTTATCCGCCACGATGCAAGGAGGACGCACTCGATGGGCAGAGGGCCGAACGACCTCGATAATCTTACCGCGGACGATTTTCTTCGCTTCGGTGATTCGGACCCGCAGTTGGTCTCCTGGTACACTATCCGCTACAAAAATGGCTCTTCTTTTCTCGCCTTCGCCATAGTGTCCTAGACCATCGCCTCCCGCCGTTAAGGTTGTAATTTCTAAGTCAAGCGCATCGCCCTGCTGAATCATGAAGACTAATTAACCAAAAGTGAGGACCAAGCGGTCTTCGCTAAACTTAGCACCCGTAGCCCGCTTATTCCGAAAAGCACCAGGCAAGATCAGATTACGTCGCTGGTCGGCTACCCTTAAGGTCAACTCAGGACCGTATTGGCTGAGTTCCACCTCCTTTTTGCCATAGCCCGGCAGGTGAACGGACAAAGTCAGGGCTTTTTCATCAAGCTGAATAGGGGCGGGCAGGTCTTTTGTTTCTTTGATCGGAGGCAGGTGTTTTACCAGACCTTGCCATTCGCTTACTTCCGGCAGGGCATGATATTCCAGTCCAGGGAATGCCTTTTGCATGGCATCGGTTACAGCGGACACCCGATTAAACAGGACACCGCCATAGCGCAGATTGAATAATTGCCCTGCTCCCCAATAACGACGGGCACTGCTGAGGGTTAAGGCATCCTGATTGGCGACCAAGTAGAGCGTCACTTCCTGCTCAGAAGCTTTACGGGCTTCCTCAATCAAGTCCACCAGTTGACTGCCGCTAGAGCGGATCTTATCTCCGGATAAGCCTGCCGCTAGTACGGTCTGGGCCAAGGGTTCAAGGAAAGGACCCAAGGTCTGGCCCAACGGAGAGCGCTGAAACAGTTCTTGAAATCTACGCACGTACCAGCCCAATTGGTCTGCGGTTGAAAGCAAGCGGAGCGTAGCCAGCGGAGAAGCCAGATCCAGCACAATCAGGTCATACTTCACGTGCCAATCTTTGAGCAAAATCAGGATATTGAACTCGTCAAATCCTGGCAAGACTCCCAATTCTTGACCATAAATGTCTTTGAAGAAGGGGGTTTTGAGATATTGTCCTTCCAGGCTGCGAACTTTATTCCACCCTTTCTCCAAAAGATCGGTGGCACTGACCTGGATCGCATCAAAACCTTCGCTAAGGGTGGTTGTTTCCTTGCCTACGGGGTGCCCCAAAATCTCCGAGACACTGAATGCCGCTTCTTGGGTGACGAAGAGGGTCTTCTTCCCTTGGAGATGGGCCTGGTACGCAGCCGCTAGGGCAAGGGTCGTGGTACCGGTTCCGCCTTTCCCAAGAAAGGCAATCGTTTGTTTCATAGAAATCCTTGGGTGATCATGGTTCTTGAATATGGGCCTTTAAGGTTTCCGAAGGAGAAAATACGGGGACCAAAGCTGCGGGGACGGTGACGGGTTGCTTGGTCTGGGGATGAAATACCGTGCGTTCAGCGCGTGCACGCACCGAAAAGCTCCCAAAACGGGAAAGTTTAACGGTGCGTCCTTCTGCCAAGGCCTCTTCAATGAGGTCTAAGAAACATTCAACCGCCGCTGCGGCCATACGCTGTGAGAGGCCATCGATCCGCTGTGTCATAAGTCGGACCAATTCCTGGCGAGTTATTGTTTCCATCCATGCTGCCCAAGAGAACTGTTTCAATCTTAGAGAAGCTCCAGTTCTTCTTCAAAGAACCAGGCAGAAGTTTTATCTTCGAATTGGACAATGACGCCAATGTCTGAACCATCGACAATTTTGGCTCCGACTACGGTCCCGACTTCGCCTAGTTTGCGGCCAATATTAGCCTCCACTACATCTCGAATTTTGCGGACTCGTACCTTCTGTCCTATATTCATAGGCCGCATCCTCCGGAAAATCTTGGAACAGCAATTTGTTCCAGTATCTACCTTAAGAAGCTGACTCTGCTGGAGTCGCTTTATTTTGGTTTTGCTTTTCTGCTTCCCGTGCAGCTCGCTTCTCGCGGTCTACTTTTGCCACTTCATCCAAAACACTCTTGGACTGGCGGATAATTTCTACAGCCTTGGTGTAGGTTTCCATGTCTTGCGAAACCCGCTCAGGATTGAGTTTGAGGCGCTCACAGATGGCTGCTAATTTTGCTTTGCGCTCTTCAGTTTTGGTATAGACTTTGCTGGCAGCACCTTCAAAAACCATCATCAAACCAATGGCAAAGAAGCGACTGTATTTGAAGTCTTGGTTGTCTATCAAGCCAACACAAATTCTGTGCACCAACATCAAAGGGCCTTCTACAGGCTGTCTGGTTCCGCTCAAGACTTCCAAAATCTCTTGTCCAGGCACCTGAGTGATCAAGTCAATAAGATTTTGGCTGTCTTGTTGAATTTGATTTTGGTCAAGCCGTAGCGCCTGGATCAGGGCTGGAAAAATAAGAGTTTTTTGGTCTGCGGGTTGATACCCTTCCATCATTGTGTCATAGGCAGTTTTGAGTCCTAGCCCAAAAAATCCGTCATAGACGAAGTTTCCCGCTACTGTCACCAGATGGGTTTCTACCAGAATTTCATCAAAGACTGCACGAAAAATTGAGTTTATCGGTTGGGTATAGCCTTGATAAAATGCTCTTTTTGTATCGGAGACTGTAGGAGGTTTGTTCATAACATGCTCAAAGGAAGCTAACTAACCATTGTTACCTTCAATGCGTTCCTCAGCAAGAGCAGAGTCTCCTATCCGCTTCAAAAGCTCTATGACCAGAGGGGGATCAAGGTAGCCTTCCACTTTACGCCCGCTGCATATTTGCAACCACATTCCCCACTGTTCTTGTTGCCCTTCTGCCTGTAAACGAATCGTTTCGCTCTCACTATCGAGGGTCAAAGCTTCTTCCGGCATCAGTTCTTCCTGGATACTCTGCCATGTTTGGGCCAGGGTTTTAAACTGTTGGATAAATTGCTCCCATTCGACGGGACTGAGTTCTATGGTCCAGGTACTGCATCCCAGCCAAAACTTTTGGTTTTGGTGCTCCAGGACGAGTTTTGTCCCCAGCTTAGGGGCGTTCACGTTCATAGATGCTGACAAGGGCACTGGTTAGAGCCTCGCGCTGCTTACGGGTGAGTTGGTCAATGATTTTGCGGTCACGTATCATTGGGTTTACCGTTAACGTCTCTGCTCCAGGATATTCTTTATAGTCCATCTCCTCGTTGATGCCCAGGTAATCCGCAAGGGTGAATTTCCAGTCGATGCGGGAGTAGGGGCTACGACCTTTGGTGATGTTGTGATAAGTGATAATCCGTCGGGCTAGGGTGTTGTCTAAACTAACTTGACCCGTCTCTTGACTGTTGTAAGAGTTCTCTTTGGGAAAGTCAGGCAACTTTTTATAAAGCTGTTGAGCGGCAACTTTGGTGCTGGGCAACGCGAAAGCTGGGGGCACGGTGGAGATGGTCAGCACCGTGAACACGGTCAGGCATAGGGCAAGCAAGAAACGCATAGGCACCCTAAAAAAGAAAGGAGGATCTTTGGCACCAGTCTCCGCTAGAGATGAGATACTCTTCTCGGCAGAAGGATTGCAGCAGGGGGCCAACGACATAGACCAGAAGCTGGGCTTCTCCAGGAACGATGGCTGGGCTGATTGGGAACGAGGCTCTTCGATAATATCCTTCCTCGATACCTTCCAATTCATCTAAACGCGACCAAAGATCTGGCTTGATTTGATAAATTTCGCCGATGACGGCCTCACCTCCTTGAGTTTGGTCCGGCTGAAATATAGGATAGTGACCCTTTACAGAGAATAGTAAACCTGGATAACAGGCCATACCCATGAAGGAGCAACCCATCAGTAAATGATGATTACTTTCTCCGTGCCGTAAGGTTCCATAGGCCCAAAGGTATTGATACATCAGTCAATGGCTAGTAGGTCGCGCTGCAAGGTCAACAGAACCTAGACTTCTTCCAATAATTTAGTCAAAATCTCCAGAGCGATGTGAATCTGCTCACTATCAATCACTAGAGGCGGGCAAAAACGGATAGCGGCTTGGCCACAGCCTAAGAGCAGAAGGCCTTTATAAAAGGCTCGGTCTACAAGCTGGTTTCTAAGAACAGGATTGAGCGTTCCCTCCGCATTCAGCAAGTCAACCGCAACCATCAGCCCTTTCCCGCGAGGCAAAGAAACCTGGGAAAACCTTTGGGACAGCTTGCTCAATCCATCCTGTAATAAAACGCCCATTTTTTGTGCATTATCGATAAGCCCAGCTTCCAAGAGCCGTAAAGTCACATTCCCTGCAGTACAGGCTACGGGATTACCGCCAAACGTGGTGGCATGGGAGCCAGCGGGCCAGGTCATCAGTTCCGGTCGAGCCAGGATAGCTCCTAAGGGAAGACCACTAGCAATGCCCTTCGCCAAGGTCACCATATCGGGCATCACGTCCCAGTGCTCAACGGCAAAGAGACGACCGGTACGGCCCATCCCAGATTGAACTTCATCCATCACCATCAAGATTCCGTAGCGGTCACAAATATGACGAATTCTCTGGAGGAAACCATCTTCTGGCACAATATATCCTCCTTCTCCTTGAATCGGCTCTACTACAATCGCCGCCACTTCTTCTGGGGGAAGGACTGTAGGGAAGAGCTGCTTTTCCAGATAATCAAGGCTGGCTTGGGTCCCGTAGGGAATATGCGTCACCCCTGGGAGTAAAGGGCCAAATCCCTTACGTTGAATGGCTTTGGAACCTGTGAGGGACATGGCTCCGTAGGTGCGTCCATGAAAAGCGCCTAAAAAAGCGATGATCTGAGAACGCCCCGTATGGTAACGAGCCAGCTTCAAGGCTCCTTCATTGGACTCTGCCCCAGAATTACTAAAGAACACACGGGCACGCGATCCATGTTCTCGCAAAGGGAAAGGGGCACGAGCTGCCAAGGACTCTGCCAGTTCTACCATGGGGGCATAGTAAAAATCCGTTCCCGACATATGAATCAGGCGGGATGCCTGATTTTGGATGGCTCGGACCACTTCAGGATGGGCATGACCCGTCGAAGTCACGGCAATTCCTGCGGTCAGGTCCAAAAAAACATTGCCATCCACATCTTCGATCATGCAGCCCTCACCTCGAGCCGCCACCAAGGGATAACCACGGGTGTAGGAAGGAGACGTCACCGCTTGGTCGCGCTCGATGAGATCACGGGCCCGCGGTCCAGGCAGAGATCCCAGTAATTGCGGAACACGGGGCAGAGGTCGGTCTGTGGGGATACTTAGCATGACACTCCTTGAAAGAACAGATTCCAGATAGCTAGCGATTATCAATTTGGGCCCGTTGTAAGTGCCCCGAAAAGTCAACGTAGACTGTTTTCCACTCTGTAAAAATATCCAGGGCCGTACTCCCGGCCTCACGGTGACCATTCCCGGTTTGTTTGACTCCCCCAAAGGGCAAATGCACTTCGGCCCCGATGGTCGGACCGTTGATGTAGGTAATTCCGGCTTCAATATCGCGGATCGCTTGGAATGCCCGATTTACGTCACGGGTATAGACCGAAGAAGAAAGACCATAGGGCGTATCGTTGAGGACCGCTATGGCTTCTTCAAAGGAATGCACTTCCAGCAAGGCAACCACAGGCCCAAAAATCTCTTCACGGGCTATCCGACTATCCGGCTGAACCTCGTCCAGGATAGTGGGTTGGAAAAAATAGCCCTGTTTGAGTTCTTCTTGGCTGGCAATGGTTCCACCCATAAGAACCTTCGCCCCTTCACTGCGAGCCAGGTCGAGATAATCGCTCACCCGCTGCAGTTGTTTCTGACTGACCAAAGGACCCACATCCGTATGAGAAGCAATGCCCGGTCCCAGGTGCAACTTTTGGGCCCGCTCCAGGAGCATTTCGGTGAAGGGGGCTTTAATCTGTGTGTGGAGAATCAAGCGACTGGTAGCCGTACAGCGCTGGCCCGTAGTGCCAAAAGCGCCCCAAAGCGCTCCTTCTAAGGCCAGTTCCAAATCCGCATCCTCCATCACTACCTGCGCATTTTTGCCGCCCATCTCCAGACAAATCCGCTTATGGGCGCGCCCACAGATCGCTCCTACCTGTGCTCCAATCTGGGAAGACCCTGTGAAGGAAACAAGATCCACCCCAGGATGTTCGACCAGCGCTTGACCTGCTGCTTCCCCAGCACCATGAACCAAGTTGACGACACCTGGGGGCAACCCTGCTGCCTCAAAGATCTGGAACAACAGCGTTGCACAGGCCGAAGTATATTGTGCCGGTTTGAGGATGAGGGTATTGCCACAGACCAAGGCGGGCAGAGCTTTCCAGCAAGGGATAGCGACTGGGAAATTCCACGGCGTAATCAGCGCGCAGACGCCAATAGGCATTCGTAGGGTCATGGCGAATTTGTTGCACATCTCCGAGGGAGTCGTCTGACCAAATAAGCGGCGACCTTCGCCAGCGCTATAGAGCGCACAGTCAATGCCTTCTTGGACATCACCGCGGGTTTCTAGCAACGGCTTACCCATCTCCCGACTCATGAGATAGGCCAATTCTTCTTTACGCTGGAGGAGCAATTCGCCAATTCGGTGCACATATTCAGCGCGGGCTGGAGCAGGGACTAGCCGCCAGGTTTTATAGGCTTGACGCGCTGCATGAACCGCTGCCTCTACATCGACAGCCTTAGAACTCGGGAAGGTCGCAACCAGTTCTCGGGTATCCGCAGGGTTATAGCGTTCAAGCGTAGCTCCTGATTGAGCAGGCACCCATTGGCCATCAATATGGTTTAGGCATTTTAAGGGAGTAGTATCCATAGAGACTCCCGCACGACTTAGTACGTACACTTTATATGCTCAGTCTGGCTCATGGAGAGAAATACGGTCAAGGGAATCTAGGAACAGTTAATAATGCATTCCCGACATGAATACAGATGATTTCCGCATTAGGTGTTCGCTGAGAACGCACTCGAAAAGAGACAATTTGCACTTGGAGCCTTTCGAGTCTGAAGCGTGGGCTTACAAGTCGGGGTTTGGCAATGCCAATGCAATCAAGAATTGCTATGAATCACAGCGGGAGATATTGGACTTGGTTGATACAGTCTGCTGGGTCACAAATTTTGGCAATGAGTTCCAGATCGTGAACACAATTTCCAATGCTGTTCCCTTGTGTATGAGCGTAAATCACACCATAAAAAGTTGTGCCATTCTGTTGTCGTTGGTTGGCAATAACCAGTAGATCATCATCCCTAGAGAACAAAACCCGCTGAAGTTCAGTCGCTCGATCAAGTACTTGAGGATCAGGTAACCCTAAACGGTTATCTTCTTGAACGGTCAATACATCGAGACCTCGTAAGCGAAGTCCCAGCGTGATTTGGCGTGGAACATTTTCATCCATGTAGAGCTTTACGCTCATGAAAGAGCCCCGCGCTCTCTCAACTTCTGAGCGATGCGGGAGGGGGGGGCTGTTCGACGCAGATCTTCGACTTGTTCAAAGCGCTGTTTGATTTCTGCATCGAGCGTTTCATGGTGGTCCCAATAGTAGGCTAGGGCAGAGTAGATTTTGCTGAGGGCGATGTGGGGATATTGGAAGTGCAATTCTTCGGGGCTCCACCCATAGGTAAGGTGGGAGATAATCAGTTCAGCGACTTTCATGGTGGTTCCTTCGATGATGGGAACTCCGTTTTCATCAAGTTGAATATGTTTGTAATCTGTACGTGAATAAGTCATGATATTGTCTCAAGCGTGTCATTCAAATGCTCGCTATGCCCTCAGTATGACAGATTATCAAAATACACTAAAGCAATTCTATAGGGATAGCGAGTTAATGCTTTCACACACAAAGGCTTACCATAACCATTCCAATAAAACCAAACCAATTATTACCCATAAAATCTGTAAACGGTCTAAAAGCCGCAGCGTTTGCTCCGACGTTTCTTGCGTCAGCGGATAAAGTGCATCTCCCAAAAAAGGCTTGATTTTCTTCTCTCCGTGATAGCTGTTTTCTCCACCCAATCGAACCCCAAGGGCAGCGGCAAAAGCTGCGATACTTACCCCTGCGTTAGGACTGGGATCTTGGGCTGCGTCTCTCCGAACAATCCGCATGACTGTTCCTAATTTTCCAGAAAGTACCCCTACACTCAGAGCCATCAATCGAGCCGGGACCCAGTTCAAAACATCATCCAAACGGGCTCCGGCCCAGCCGAAAGATTCATAGAGTCCCCGGCGGTAGCCAATCATCGAATCTAAGGTGCTAGCGGCTTTAAAAGCCATGAGCAGAGGAGCCCCACCGATCACCGCCCAGAACAAAGGAGCCAGTATGCCATCGGTGGTATTCTCAGCCACGGTTTCCACCACAGCTCGGAGCACTTCTGAGGAATCCAAATGCTCCGTATCACGCCCGACATAGATAGCCAACGTCTCCCGTGCTTGGGACAGATTTCCCGTTTTTAAAGGTTTAAGCACCGCCCAGGCCGCATCTTGTAGAGAACGACCCGCCAAACCACTGGCCAAGATAACTACTTCTGTTCCCCAGCCAAAAAGAGGATGAATCCAACCAGCGCCCAGGATGACTGACCAAACCACGGCAGCACTGCCCAACGTCAATAGCAACGTCAGCACCACGCCCGACAGCTTGAGCAAAAAGGGAGCGTCCTTGAAATATCTGAAACTCCAGTCTCGCCATCGGCTAATCAGCCAACCCATGACCTGCACAGGATGTACCCACCGCACGGGATCTCCCAGAATGCGGTCCAGAACCCAAGCAGCTAGAAAAATCCAGGGATTTACCATCTCCTAGATTGTACGTATTTAGGCGATGGAGTCCGATAAAATCAGCTCTGACGCTTGGGAGTTTCTTGATGACCGCCTTAGACTCCAAATTTTTTCAAGAGACAAAGCTGATTTGTACGGATATGGACGGAACGCTAACCGTCAGTGGGCAATTTACCCCTAAGCTACTCTTCACGCTTAATCGGCTACAGAGCAACAACATTACTGTTGTCCTTGCCACCGGGCGTTCGGCCGGTTGGTGTGCAGGCTTAGCCCTCTATCTTCCTGGAATTTATGGGGTGATTGCAGAAAATGGAGGGCTTTTTTATAAGGCCCAACAAGAAGAAGCCCCTCATTTCTTCCATGCACAGGAAACTCGCCAGGGATTGGAAACCGCGTTTAAAGCCCTTCAGAAAGACTTCCCTGACCTCAAGCCCAGTGCAGATAATGCTTTTCGGCACACAGACTGGACCTTTGATAAAGGCCAGTTATCCGTCGCCGAACTCGCACAGATGAAGCAACAGGTTCAAGACCATGGCTTAGACCTGATTTATAGTTCTGTCCAAGTACACATCAAAGCGCCTGAACAAAGTAAGGGCCATGCCCTCCAACAATTATTGATGTGGGAGTTTCCCGAACTCACCCTAGCGCAGGTGGTTACGGTTGGAGATAGCCCCAATGACCAAAGCCTGTTCGAAGCTCATTTTCCCCAGAGCGTTGCTGTCGCCAATATCAATGAGTACTGGGATCAATTAGATGTCTATCCAAACTACAGGGCTACCCAGCGAGAAGGTCATGGATTTATCGAACTCACCGAGTGCATCCTGAAGACCAAGTCTTAAGTTTGACTAGGGTATTTCTAAAGACTCAGGCTGGAGCGATAAAGAAACCTCTGTGACCACGCCCGCTACTGCTGTGGC
Organism: Gloeobacterales cyanobacterium; assembly: GCA_049582005.1. Taxonomy (GTDB): domain Bacteria; phylum Cyanobacteriota; class Cyanobacteriia; order Gloeobacterales; family PMM-0068; genus Sivonenia. The sequence continues at coordinate 13,452 of JBAUTB010000151.1, forward strand.
ACTGCTGGGCACCGCAAATTCGGTATGGAACCAAACGGGCAATACCACTAATGACACAAATACAAAAGCGCCTAAGCCAACCCACAGGGCTTGCAGATACGTTTGCCATTGCGCTTCTTGAACAATGCTATCCACGCTGAGCGCTCCTATGGCATTACTCTGCTGGCCCCCTAAATAGTCAAAGCCCTGGCTAATCTTTGCCATTTGCCGATAGAGCTCCCTCGCCTCCGGGTCTTGGCGCATATGTTCTTCTAAGGCATCTTTTTCGACGGGGGATAAAGCACCATCAAGATAGGCGCTAATTTGCTCAAAAAGTGGAATTTCCGACATATTAGCTCAGAAGATCGGGATTAGCTCAGAAAAGGGGCAAGATGTTCCTGGAGACGGCGACGGGCACGAGCAATACGAGACTTTACAGTGCCTACAGAGATCTGCTGCATTTGTGCGATTTCTTCATAGGCGAGACCTTCAATCTCTCTGAGTACAATCGTACTGCGAAAAACTTCAGGCAGATCACGAATGCCGTCTTGTAAATGTTCGTAAAACTCTTGAGTCGCTAAACTGTCCGACGGACCAGGCTCATGACCTTCTAAGTCCCAATCCAAGGTTCCCTCCGAGGTATTGAGGGGAGCATCCAAAGAAAGCGGCTTTTGGTGGCGGCGACGGCGACGGAGCTCATCGTAGAACAAATTCGTAGTAATCCGGCTTAACCAACTACGGAACTTGGCCGGTTCTTGTAGACGATGAACATAGCGATAAACCCGAATCCAGACTTCCTGGGCCAAATCCAGACGGTCTTGCCAATCTGGAGCCAAATGAAGCAATAGACGGTCCACGTGGGACTGATGACGACGCAGAAGTTCACCAAAGGCGAGACGGTCGGGCTGGAACCCCTCTTGACACCGCTCTACCAGTTCATGAGTACTCAATTGATCGAGGGTAGGAGCCGTAGTGTCATAAGTTTTTGCTTCAACCCATGTTGTTAGAGGTAGGCTGTAGGACATAAGTTATTCCCTTCAGGGGACTCTATTTGCCCCCGCTAAACAGCAGTGTTTCAAACATCGTAACGGGCTATGAGAGAGATTTTTCGCTCAGAAAACAAGTTTGCGCTTTCGCGTATTTCGCATTAGCAAATAGCGCAACTTTTCACTGGAGGAACGGTGAGGAAAGCATTAAATAATACATTTTCTTTTGAAAAAAGTGTCACTTTCTTTGTTACAACAATAAACACGCCACCCTGTTCCCTTGTAAGGAAAGAGCTTCCCCGTGATATCCAAAGAAGTAAACGCTAGCGCTCGGCAGGCTTTAGAAGAGCGTAGTAGGCGCAACAACTTGCGGCGCACCAAAATTGTGGCGACCACAGGACCTGCTACCGACGATCCCAAAGTTCTCAAAGAGCTGATTCAAGCTGGGGCAACTACCTTACGCCTCAATTTTTCCCACGGCACCCATGAAGACCATCGCAAACGCATCAGTCTGATTCGTCAGATTTCTTTTGAACTCAATCAACCGGTAGCGATTTTGCAAGACCTGCAGGGACCAAAAATCCGACTCGGGAAGTTTGAGACACCCATCGATCTGGAAGTGGGAGATCCCTATATCCTGACCAGTCGAGAAGTGCAATGTGGGCCTGAAGTTGGCTGGATTTCCTATGACCGTCTGGCCGAGGAAGTCCCTGTAGGAGCTTCGATTCTGCTGGATGACGGAAAGGTGGAAATGCGGGTAGAGTCTATCGATCTCGCCCATAAGAATCTGCACTGTACCACCGTTTGCCCTGGTAAGCTCTCAAGCAATAAGGGCGTCAATTTCCCCAATGTGTCCCTTTCGGTGCGGGCCTTAACCGATAAAGACCGGGAAGACCTGATCTTCGGTCTGAACCAAGGGGTGGACTGGGTAGCCTTGAGCTTTGTGCGCGAAGCCAGCGATGTCTATGAACTCAAAGAGTTGATTGCCCAGCAGAAAAAGCGGGTTCCGGTCATTGTCAAAATTGAGAAGTTCGAAGCGATTCAGAATATCGAAAGCATCTTGGCTGCCGCAGATGGGCTCATGGTCGCCCGTGGAGACCTAGGGGTAGAGATGCCCGCCGAAGAAGTCCCTATTTTACAAAAGCAACTGATCCGTATGGCCAATGGGGTCGGTAAACCTGTGATCACAGCCACACAGATGCTAGACAGCATGGTGAATAACCCAAGGCCAACGCGGGCCGAGGTTTCGGATGTAGCCAACGCCATCCTCGACGGCACTGATGCGGTTATGCTCTCCAATGAAACTGCCGTCGGTGCTTTCCCGATCAATGCGGTGGAGACGATGGTCCGTATCGCTCTGCAAATTGAAAATAAGCTCCCTCAACGTAGCCACGTCACGCCCGGCCATTCGATTACCGATGCTATCGCCAATGCCGTCGCTGGGGTAGCTGACCAGCTCAATGCTGCCGCGATTGTCACGTTGACTAAGAGTGGAGCTACGGCTCGTAATGTAAGCAAATTCAGACCCGCCAATTCCATTCTCGCCGTTACGCCCCTCACGGAAGTAGCCCGTCAACTACAACTGGTTTGGGGCGTACGGCCCTTGTTAGTGTTGGATCTACCGTCCACCCGTCAAACCTTCCAAGCGGCTGTTTCGGTAGCTTTAGAAGAAGGCTTACTGCAGCAGGGAGACTTGGTAGTGATGACCGCAGGCACCCTTTCCGGCATCTCCGGGTCCACTGATCTCCTGAAGGTGGAAATTGTCACTACGCTGCTGGGTCAGGGGACTCCTTTAGGCCGAGGTATGGTGAGTGGACGTTCTCGCGTCTTTAAGACTGGTTCTACAGTGGATGATGTAGCCAAAGGAGATATCCTGGTGGCCACTCAAACGAACGCCGATTACATCGAAGCGATTAAGAATGCGGGTGGCATCATTGTGGAGGAAGAAGGGTTCACTTCCCATGCAGCGGTGGTAGGACTCCGTCTAGGGGTTCCTGTACTGCTCGGGGTCAAAGGATGTACGCATAATATCGCCGATGGCATCATCATTACCCTGGATTCGCAAAGAGGCGTAGTCTACTCCGGCAGCACAGGGAAAGCAGGAGATCCTTAGAGTACTTGATAAAAAAGACGGGACAAATTATCTCTCCACAAAACCCCCAACGGCTAGATGTTTTTAGCTGTTGGGGGGGTGGATTCCAGCTTATGCGGGAATGACCTATTGAAGTTTAGTAGGCGAGGCCCATACTGCGGGAGGTCTCTGCACCCAAGTAAACACGGATGCTCAAGAAGTCCGTAGGGCAGGCAGTTTCGCAGCGCTTACAGCCCACGCAATCTTCTGTGCGGGGAGAAGCAGCAATGGTAGCGGCCCGGTTTCCATCCCAGGGAACCATTTCCAGGACATCTAACGGGCAAGCCCGGACACATTGAGTGCATCCAATGCAGGTGTCGTAGATCTTTACGCTGTGAGACATAGGAACCCTTCCGAATCGTGCCGTCTTGGTTATGGATTGCAGTGTATCGCGCCCGGAAAGGCATGGTAGCAGTTCGGCTACATTTCTTAAAAAACCGTTACCAAATCACTCATGATTCACTCCTGGGCTTGGGCCATTTCCCGGACAAGGTTAGCTTCCCATTTGCGGGCTGGAGTCTGACGTCGAATATCCCGCCAAATTCCCGTGGCCGCTTTGGTTCCATCGGCGACGGCGATAGAAATTTGGTTGAGTCCCTGTTTCAAGTCCCCAATCGCAAAAATGCGGGGATGGGACGTGCGGCACATATCATCGGTGATTAAATTTTCGCCATTCTTTTCTAGGGGAATCCCGCTCAAGTATTGGCTGTGGTAGCGAGAACCCATCGCTATAAGACCTGTTTCCACCGAAATCTGAGAACCATTGGTGAATTCGATGCCGTTCATCGTGTGGCCTTCCCCTAAAAAGCGCTGGATAGGCGTTTCAATCAAGGGATAGCCGTGGTCTGCCAGTTTCTGGCGCATTTCTTGTCCTACCTCAAAAAGACCGTGGGTAAGGACTGTAATGTAGGGTGTAAACCAATTCAAAACAAAAGCGGTGTTGATTTGCCCCTCAGAACCGCAGATCAAGGCACAATGCGTATCGTTGATCTCGTAGCCATCACAAATCAGGCAGACATGAAGGTTGTAGCCCGCATATTGATAGACATTCTGCATATCATCCAACTTAGGCAGGTGGTCAATAATGCCACTGGCTGCGACGATATATTTGGCTTTGAACGTATGCTCGTGGTCGTGACGAATCGATGTTTTTACCCGAACATTGAAGTATTCTCCTTGGTCTGTAACTTCCTCGACATGAGCAAAAAGGTAATCGCCACCTACGCTATAAAGATGTTGTTCTCCCCGCTTAAGCAGTTCTCTACCGCTGATATGTTCAGGAAAACCCAGATAATTGGTGAGGTCCGTCATCCAAAAAGAGCGTCCCCGACCTTTTTCAATCACTAAAACCTTGAGGTTATAGCGAGCCAAATACAGGCCGGCAGAGAGCCCGCCAGCCCCACCCCCGACAATGATGGCGTCGTAGAGAATCTGAGCGTGGTCATCAAGATGTTTACGGGATAAGCGCACAGTTGCGACCCTGAGAGTATCCTCAGTCTAGCGGGTGGATTGAAGTTTTTTGAATTTTGAAATGCACCAGAGGCACGTTATAACTAAAGGGGAAACGCCTCATTAACTGGATTATGTCAATCATCACGCTTGGCTGGACAGCCCTCATCTTGTTTTTTGTTGGATCGATTGCCCTTACCGTTTGGGGCCGGGGTGGCTTGTAATAAGTGTCGTTTAGGTTATTAAGGATTCATGGTCCAGAATATCCTGGTCATTGTGGCCTTTTTAGGGCTTATTGCGCTCACTTTAGGGGTGGCTTACCTGACTTGGGTGGATTTTCGCGATCGTCAGCGCGCGAAGAATAGCAAGCGTTAGCCTCAGCCTTAGATTGGGGAATGCTAGAGCATACAGTGTGTAAGCACACCCTCTAGTTTGTCGGAGCAATGTGCCATGGTCTTCAACCCACAGGGCGACCCACCCCAGAATGGAACTGCCCATTCCCCGATGGTGGTCAAAGCGCATGACGTAATTCGGCGGGAGCGGTTGGTCGATGACCATGCCTATGATGCCGTCGGTTTTAAAGACTTAGTTACCCGCGCTCTCAAACTGAGTGCCTCGGACATCCACCTCTGCGTCAATGAATCTCCCCGTTTCCGCATCCGTGGCGAGATTGAAACTTTTAACTTGCCTCCGATTAGTGAATTTGTTTTTTACCGATGGCTCGAAGAAATTCTTTCCCCTCAGCAAATTGCCAGGTTTGAAGAAGAACAAGAATACGATACGGCTGCCTATTTCCCTGACTTGATTCGCTGCCGGATTAACCTGTTTTTCTCTCTTTTAGGTTCTTCGATGGTGATTCGTTTGATTCCCCTCGAAGCCAAAAGTATGGAGCAACTCTACCTACCCGAGAAGCTCAAAGAACTGTGTGCCATGCCTAAAGGGTTGTTCCTCATTACAGGGCCGACCGGATCTGGTAAATCTACCACCTTGGCAGCGATGGTTCGCTATATGAATGAGACCTTTAAAAAGAATATTGTCTCGATTGAAGATCCGATTGAATTTGTCCATACCTCTAAAAGATGCACCATCCGTCAACGGGAAGTGGGCATCCATACCAAAGCTTTTGAAAATGCTTTACGGGCCGTACTTAGAGAAGACCCTGATATTATTTTGATTGGGGAAATGCGTGACCGGATGACCATAGAAATAGCCTTGAAAGCAGCGCAAACAGGACACTTAGTCTTTGGTACCCTCCATACGAATAGTGCGGTAGCTACGATTAACCGGATCTTGAATATTTTTCAACCGTCCGAACAAGACCCGATCCGCCACCAACTATCAGAATCCCTGGTAGCCATTGTTGCGCAAATGTTGGTACCGTCTACCGATGGAGGTCGCCGGGCCATCATAGAGCTTTATATCAACACCGTCACAGGTAGAGATTTCATTGATCGTGGAGACTATGACCAACTCACCCAACTGATTAAAGAATGCGACTATGAAGGGATGCAGACCATGAATGATGTCATGTTCAAGTTGGTTAAAGAAGGGGTGATTACACCAGAAACTGCAATCAAGTCTTCACCCTCTTCCAATGAAATGAATCAGCTCTTGCGTGGGAAAGAAGACAATTTGATTGCTGCTAGCCGGGAAACTCAAGACAACTATCCCCGCAATTCTTTCGGAAGTGGCACCCAGTATTCAGGTTCTTACGGACAAAATCCCAATCGTCCTTCCCATCGCTAGGAGCTAAACTCTCGTAGCATGAGAGCATGCGGATTTTTGGGATAGACCCTGGTACGGCAATTGTGGGCTATGGCGTAGTGGACATTTCTCCAGAAGGATCGTTCACCGCGGTTGATTTTGGGGTGGTGTCTACCCCTGCCCATATTCCCTACCATGAACGGTTGGCTCAGATTCATGAAGATGTGACCACTCTGTTACAGAAATGGCAGCCTGACCAGGCAGCGATTGAAAAGCTTTTTTTCTATCAAATGGGTAATACCATTTCGATAGCCCAAGCGCGTGGAGTCATTCTTCTTTGCCTCGCTCAGCAAAGTGTCCCTTTTCATGAATTCAGCCCTCCACAGATTAAATTAACACTGGCAGGACATGGCAGGGCGGATAAACAAACCGTGCAGGAAGCGGTACAGCGAGAGTTAGGACTCGATAAAATTCCGAAACCAGATGATGCTGCCGATGGTCTAGCGATTGCATTGACCTGTTGGTTTCTAGAACGTTCTTCTTTCTGATCAAAAGCCTCACACGTACTTCATAGTTATAGATTGGCAGCAGTTATGGCTTTTAGGCTAATCCTGAAACCTCTATACTAGGATGCAAACCCATCAAGTTAGTGCACGTGAAGGCAGAACAGATCGCGGAAGTCTCAGCACTTTCTGTTAGTGAGCTTAAAAAAGTGGCAAATAGTAAAATGCCATCTCTACAAGACGAGCGACTTCACCTGCTCTTGGATAAGCAGCAGGAAGGGAACCTCAACATAAAGGAAAAACGCGAATTCCGACATCTAATGAAAAAGTACACTGATGGAATGCTCAAGAAATCTGAAGCTCTGGCTCAACTTAGGCAAACAATGGACGGAATTAGTGCGGAAGTGGCAGCC
>JBAUTB010000152.1:0-1819 GCA_049582005.1 Gloeobacterales cyanobacterium
GCGTTTTGGGCGGCGTAGGCAGTGGTTTTCATCGGTTTTCTCCTGATTATTTGTTTGGGTAAAACTCATTTACGAATCAAACTTAGTTATCTTTGCTGAAGGACTGAGTTCAACCATTAGGGATGCAGCCTAAAGCGGGACACTTTAGGACATCCTGTTTCTAGCTTAAATCGCTGGAGTATAAGCATCAGATGCTGAAAGGCTCAAACCCAGGCCATACAAGCTGTCCCGCCTTAAGTTGATACCCGATAAATCTTCTTTTAAGATTTTACAATCTCTAAACAGGGCAATCAATGCATAGAAAGGGTTCTAGGACTTAGTAGGAAAAGTTAGGTCATCTCATGGAGGCACATCAACCTGCTTCGGGAGTAAGACTTCTCCGATGAAAAGCTCCGGGATTCGGTTGGCATTCCACCCCAAAAAACCATCCTGAAAGCGCAAGCTCAGAAGGGGGAAAGGAAACCCCTATAAACGGCGGGTCTCAGAGCTGTTCCGGGCAGAGCCATGACGCTTTACGTACCTTTGCGTAAAAGAACCCTACTCCAAGCTTGACCTTCCCAGTAGAGCATTGGAGACTTTGATACGGCCAAAAGGTAGAACCTTGACCCCGTATTAGTATTTTTGGGTTGTGAGGTGGCTTCTCTATAACTTGGGTCACGATGCACCTCCAAGAGGGTTATTCGGTTACTTTGTGGGCGTGTTGGTACTTCACCTTGTTTTCCGTTCCACGGCACCTCAAACCCCATAATCCTCTTATCTTCTACCACCAAATAAGCGAAGGAAAGCCAAGAACAAATTCAGAAAATTGAGATATAAACCAAGGGCAATTTGTCCTGATGTCTGATTAAACCGGTTGTTCTTAGCGATGTTTAGGTCATAGGCGGTAAAAGCGGTGAAGACTAAAACCGAGATTCCAGAGATAACCAATTCACTTAAGGATGACTGAAGCCACACAATATTGATCAGTGAAGAAATGATCAGACCGAGCACGGCCATGAACAGGATACTACCCCAGTTACTCAGGTCCTTTTTGGTGGTCCAACCGTAGATCGCGGCAGCTCCAAAAGTTGCTCCTGCTGAACCAGCGGCTTTAAGAATGATGCTTTGGCCTGCGGCATTAGCTAAATAAATGCTGGCTATCGGGGCCAGGACTAAACCTGTCACCCCCGCATAGATATAGAGCAGGAAGAGGGAAAGCAGATCACTGTCTTTAGACCAGGAACGGACAGTGCCTATCGCAAGAATCAGAACGAGCTGCACTATTAATAAGGGCCAAAACCATTCTCTAATTCCTGGCAGAGAACTTGCTCGCCACGCTACTGCCCCTGTTAAAGCAAGGGAAATACCCATAGCGGCAAAGGCCCCAGGTAGATTGGCTGCTAAGCCTTGCCCTTGTCCGACGGTTCCTAAACGTACCCGAGAGGTATTCATACGGCATCAGTCCTATCAATTAGAAGTATTAGTATCTCAAGTGTATCCACAACTTTTTGGGAAACCTGCGTTTGTTAGTTTCTTTTCTTAAAATCCTTGGGTTTGAAGGACTCCTGAAACAGTAGGAGCAGGGGTTTGAGGTGCAGTGGAACGTAAAACTGGGTTAAGCGGTCAATTTGAATTCCGCGCATTGAGGGGCGATTGATTCGATTCGGTACAGCCCGAATTTGACTTTGACGGAAATTTCGGCGGTTTGGGCTTACATCCCCTAATGATGTTGCTCAGATTACCCAGCTGATAATCCGCCATAACATCGGGGGCATCCCGACTTATTGCAACGTGGCCTACTTATCTATCGGTAGACACAGGGAGAACGGCGAATATGATC
>JBAUTB010000153.1:0-14860 GCA_049582005.1 Gloeobacterales cyanobacterium
GGATAATAGGGGGTTGTGATCTAGCGAAGTGTGTAATAGATGGCAGAAATGTGCCACGCCCAAGGATAAGCGGTTAACTCAGCCATGGTGAACCTATGGCACAGAAAATCTACGCACTCTTCGGAAAGGATGGGTTGAGCCTGCTAATCATCTCTCCCATCTATTCCGTATAGAGTAGCGATGGCTACCAAACCTTCATCTCGGATTTGGGTGACCTCAAATTATCAGGGCTTAATCTAATTTAACTATTTGCGGACCAAGGCTTCTACGCCTGTGACGAGCTGTGTTTAGGCCTATTCCGAAGGCCAAGCGTACTCAATCAGTATCGATAGCTACTCCAACTGCTTGGACAACACAGTAATTTCGTTCGATGCCTAATGCAACTCCAATTCGAGTAGGTTTCGACCTAATTGCAGCGGTTGCATCCTTTCCTTAGGGTCCACAGGGTCCACCCACATTAAATGATAGGGCAAGAGTATATCCCTAAGGTTTGGACCATCGGGTTCGTACTCTAACGCCTTCATCCCAATGTATAGATTCAGATTATTGAGGTGCTAATTATGAAAAAAGTGGAGCAAGCTCTAAAATCATCTTCAAACGGTTTCAATCCTCAAGAAGCAACACTAGAAAAAGAGGATACAGAGAAATCGAAGAAACTAAAAAAGAAGCAGAAAAAAGAAATTAAGTTAAAAGTAAAGCTAGGGGAGTCAGAACTGTCTTCCAGCGGACAGATGACTAAGAAAACCTATGAAAATGAGCTTTACAAGCTTGATGTTGAGCTGGTCAAATTGCAGTACTGGATTAAGCATACGGGGCTCAAGGTTGTAATTATATTTGAAGGACGTGATGCTGCCGGTAAGGGCGGCACCATCAAGCGGATTACAGATTGCTTAAATCCTCGTGGTTGTCGGGTGGTTGCATTGGGAACTCCTTCTGACCGTCAAAAGACGCAGTGGTATTTCCAACGCTACGTAGAACATCTACCTGGGGCTGGAGAGATTGTGATTCTTGACCGCAGTTGGTACAACCGTTCTGGTGTGGAACGCGTGATGAACTTTTGCACTGAGCTCGAATATCAAGAGTTCATGCACTCCTGCCCTGAATTTGAACGGATGTTGGTGCGCTCTGGCATTATTCTTCTCAAGTACTGGTTTTCAGTGAGTGATGAAGAGCAAGAACGCCGATTCCAAGGCCGCATCAAAGACCCCATAAAAAGATGGAAGCTTAGCCCCATGGATCTGGAGTCGAGAGATAGATGGGTGGAGTATTCCAAAGCTAAGGATGAAATGCTTGCGCATACCAATATTCCAGAAGCTCCCTGGTTCACAGTTGAAGCCGATGACAAAAAGCGTGCCCGTTTGAATTGCATCCATCATATTTTGAGCAAAATTCCTTATCAGGACATGACTCCTGATCCCTTGGAATTGCCCCCAAGAAAACCTGCTGGCGACTATACGCGTCCCCCAAGAAATGAGCAATTCTTTGTCCCCGATAGATATTGATTGAAGCGATCTATGGGGGCGAGGTTGGTCATGTCAAGTTGTTCTGCCGTCCGGTCCCCATGCGATGGCCCTCAACCTATAGGTCGTGGAGGATCTTCCCCGATCCGCTCGGAAATCTTGCTTCGCGGATGAGGTGGGCGTAGGTTTCTGAAGGTCGATCCCCAAGATGGTCTTCGGCCAGTCGGTTGGTGCCAGCTGCGAAGTCGATGGAGAAAAGGCCGAAACGGGGGGTATAAGAACCCCATTCGTAGTTATCCATTAAGGACCAGTGCATATAGCCAGCAATGGGGACACTTTCTGATAGAAGGCGCAAGACCTGCTGAACGTGTACCCTCAAGAATTCACTGCGGAGGAGCTGGTCGGGACGATGACTCGCAATGCTGTTATCGGGTCTACGGCGCATCGCCATCCCATTTTCAGCGATCAGAACTGGGCGAGGCGCAAAATCCTGTGCGTAGTAGGTGCAAAAGAAATGTAATCCTTCCGGAAGGCTGCGCCAGTCCCACCACTTGCTGATAATGCCGCTCATCAACCAGGAAGGTAACCCTCGGGTCGGGAACTCGAAATCAGAGAAGGTTGGCAGGCGGAAGCTGTGGGCCAGGAATGGATCGTAGTAGTCAATGCCGATGTAATCGAAGATACAGTCTCGTGGAGACACCTCCAGTTCACGAAGGTAAAGGTTCAAATGTTGGCTATGGAAGGTACGGTAGCCGAACCAATTGGAAATCCAGTGCGCAAGGCGCCCCACTTGGTAGGGAAGATCATGGCGAAAAGGCAAATCGGCGGCTGCCATTGCAGATTCAAATTGTCTGGCCTGGTCGTAGATATATTCATGGAGTTGGGCCGGTGCAACCTGCCTTTCCCGGAGACTGAGCAAATCCCAGAGAACCTTATCGGACCAGTACAGATCGCTGGAGTAGGTGTTGAGCGATACCTGCGGCTCAGGCCAGCCCTCATGCCCGTAAAGATCGTGGATGCTATTATAGGCACGCACATGGGCGGCCAGAAGATGATTGTAGGCTTGCAGAACCTTGTGGGGCCCGTACAGGGGACCAGCGGGGAACTGCCGACTGATGTAGGTATTGAGAACCAGCATATTCGGTTCGTTGATGGTGATGAACCAGCGAATCGGCGGCTGATGGTAGTGATCGGTCAGACGACGGTTGATATAGGTGACCGTCGTACGTACATAGGCACCAAAGAGATCGATGGTAGAAGCTTGGAGCCAGGCATCGGTACCGAGCCAAGCGGGATGCGTGAAATGGTGCAGGGTGACTACGGGTTCTAGCCCCTGGTTGCGGCAGGCGGCAAGGCGCTCCGCATAGGCCTCTAAGGCAGCAAAATCGAAGGGGGGAGGAGACTCGGGTTGATAGCTGCTCGAAGGCTGGATACGGGCCCATTCCAGCCCCAAACGAAAAGAGTTCAGTCCCATGTCCTGACAGGTCTGAAAATCTTCTTCATAGCGCGTCCAGAACTCCGCCGCCTTACCCGTATACATGACCGCGCCTTTAGCTTCACTGCGCGACCAGTTATTCTGGGGCTCACCGGGACCGTTGTAACCCCCTTCACTTTGGTAGCCAGAGGTGGCTACACCCCAAAGAAATGTCTCAGGTAAACTGGACCCCATGTCGGTTTGCAAACCTTTTTTGTGCTCAGTCTCCATCACCTTCCATGATCTCACGCTCGTGAACTTGGGCCAAGACAAAATTGACAATATCTATGGCCGCCTGGGGACGCCCGAACTTGCTAGCCTGGTGGCGCATAAACGCTAAGTGATCAGGCTGGCTGAGCAGAAACTGAACGGCAGGAGCGACCATTTCCGGCAACCGCAACTGGATGCCTACGCCATAGGCGGCAATAGCATCGGCATTCCACTCCTCTTGTCCGGGAATCGGGTCAATGATCACCAGGGGCGTTCCCCGCGCAATCACTTCACTGGCAATTAGACCACCAGCCTTGGTAATTACAACGTCGCTGGCTGCGATCAAGTCATCGACATAATTGATACGCTCCAGTAACCGTAGTCGCATATGAGGCCCATCGGTCAGATCAGCTAAGGCAGGTACCAGGGCCTGGTTCCGACCCGTCGCCACCACCAACATCCCAGGGATTGAACTTTCCAGGAGCCCCGTCACCATTACCCGCACCCGACGTGGCTGCAACCCCCCACCAAAAAGCGTGATCACGGGGACATCAAGCGCCAGGTCATGCTGGATACGCATTTCCTCCGATGGTTTCGGATGGAGGATCTCCAGGTTTACGGGAATCCCTGTCACCTTTAGAAGCTCAGGATCAATCCCCTGTTTGATTAGGATACTGGCTGTCAATTCACTAGCGACAAAGTAGGCGTCTACCCCGTAATTGATCCAAGTGCTGTGGGCCACCGCATCGGTAATGACCACATAGTGCGGTTGGGGAAGCTCATCATTTTCTTGCTTCAAAAGCTGTAACAAACGGCTTGGGATTTGTTGAACACAGATGAAGGCATCTGGTGCAGATGTCTTGATCAACTGTTCGAAGTTCTTAAAAAAAGGACGCTCGATCTTGCTGAGTAACAGAGTATTGCTCATGGAATCCTTGAGATCGGAGACATCACTGCCCTCGTAGATCAGTCGATAAAGCCGGGGCGCTTTCTCACTGAGCTGCTCATAGGCCCGAGTTAAGGTATCTCGAAGAATCGGACTCGCATAGGCTAGGGCATCCTCGATTTGAACCTCAACCCCGGCATGGCGCACAAAAGCCTGACCCAGAGCATTGGCCGCATGGCTATGTCCTGAGCCCAGGGAAGCATAAAGTATCAAAATTCGGGGCATGGAAACTAGCCTTGGGGATGGATGCGAACTACCCTTGCAAGACCCCTAAGCGGAGTCTAACACAACTCCCTTGGGACCAGTCCTGTCTGAAAAAAGAGCGAGTATCTAGAGCGTACCGCCAAAATCTTCTAGTTACTACTATTCCAAACTGCTTAAAGAAACCATTCCCTGTCTCTCGACTCAAATCACTTTGAGCACCCTATCTAATCAGTTCACCGCCTTTCTTGCTTTGCAGCACGTTATCTAATCAAATGAAATGCTGAAAATTGATATGTTAATTAGACTTGCTATCGTGTCAAAAATGCGCTAGAAAAGGGCACAATACCCCCATAAGGTGTGAGGAACGCGGGTGAACACTGGGTTTAAGCTATTGATTAGCGGTAGTCTAACAACGGTTTTTTTTTACATGGAATTTCCCCTGTAGCAGCAGGACCCCTGCTTGATAACTTTTTGGGGCAGCTACGGGCCAATAATTTCAATCCTCAACTCCAGGGCATTCTACTGGTAGATCAAGAAGGCCGTATCCTGGAAGGGAATCAAGCCCAGGCCCTTCTTCCGGCAGCTTCTATAACTAAGTTAGCGACAACACTGGCCGTTATTGACCGCTGGGGCGTAGACCACCAATTTGAAACCCGAATATACAGTGATGGTCCTATAGAGGCAGGTGTCCTGCAAGGCAATCTCTATATCCAAGGCGGACAGGACCCCTTCTTCATGTGGCAGGACGCCTTAGATCTCGCGCACCAACTCGAACAATTGGGTATTCAGCAGGTGCAAGGTGACCTTGTCGTGGAAGGTCCTTTCCAGATGAATTTCTCAACCGACAGCCTTAAAAGTGCCGCATCTCTAAAAAAAGCCTTAGACAGTAGCCAATGGACATCCAAGCTCTGGAATCTGTATGGTCCCTATGGAGCCCCTAATATCCAGATTAATGGCTCAGTGCGCACCGGGATGCGCCCTGTGGTGACTGGAGAAAAACCCCTGGCGATTCATGCTTCCCTTCCCCTCTGGAAAGTTGTCAAGCGGATGAACAACTATAGCTCCAACATCATGGCGAAATTTTTGGGAGAGACTTTGGGCGGACCACGCGGCGTAGAGCAACAACTACGTACTACTTATCCTAATATTGGGCCTTTTACCCTCCAGGCCGCATCAGGTTTGGGTCGCGAGAATAAATTCTCCACCGAATCCATCGTGTTTATCATCAATGCGCTCGAGAAGCGTATGAAGACCTTAGGGATGAATTTAACGGATGTTATGGCGGTAAAAGGGATGGACCCAGGAACTTTGGCCAAGCGGGGGATGCCCGATGGCGTGGTCGCTAAAACAGGTACTTTAAACAAGGTCAGTTGCCTCGCAGGCGTAGTCCAAACCGATGCGTACGGCCCTTTGCGTTTTGTGTTGCTCAACCAAGGCTCTGTCGCTAAACTCCGCAAGCTTCAAGACTGGTTTTTACGTCTGGTCCAGTACTACTACGGGAGCAATATAGTTTCAGTCCCCATTCAGAACAACAGCCAGTCCGAAAAAGGGATTGCAGACCCTGTCAGTGAAGAAGGAGCATACGTTCCCCAGTGAGCATGGGGCAGTCTTGGGCAGGAGGCAGCCTATAATCGCTTAGGAGCAGTAGCCATTGCCCCTAGATTAAGCCCTCGAAAAAAAGCAGGATAGCCCGTCCCATGATCCTGAAGACAAAACTGGAAGCACTTCTATATATCAAAGCCCGCCCCTTAGGCTTGGAAGAGTTAGCTCGTCTGGCGCTCTGTAGCAAAGAGGAAGTGTACGATAGCCTTTCAGAACTCATCGATGATTATAGCTATCGCGAAAGTGCTCTTGAAGTAGTGGAAACGGACCAGGGATTTGCTCTTCAGCTAAGGCCTGGCTATGAAAGCTTAATTCAAGAGCATGTCCCTGCGGAATTAGGGATTGGAGCCCAACGCACCTTGGCCCTTATCGCCCTTAGAGGTCCACTCACCCAAAGTGAATTGATTGAGCTGAGGGGGTCAGGAGCCTATGACCAAGTTCGGGACCTTGTGCGTCTCGGATTTATCTCCAAAAACAAAGAAAGTGCAGGGCGTTCTTATCGTCTGCGCGTTACCGATAAATTTCATCAATACTTCGCAGTGACCGATGTTAAGGCGCTTTTGGATTCTAAAGAGCCCTTAGTTTAGCCTCAATACACTTGACAACAAGCCACTCAATTAATCAAAATATAAGTACACGTATATTTAAAACAGAGGAAAAAAATGCTTTTCCCCTTTGATGCTGGTAAACCATCGGTAGATAACCCTTTTATTCATTATTTGAGGCAACAAGACCCAGAAACCTTGGCAGCTCTGGCTCAGGAGATCTCCCCAGAGGTTCGGCAGGCGATGTCGGGGAGTATGCAAGGTCTGGCAGGAGTTTTGCCACCAGAGCAATTTGCCGTACATATCACCACTTCTAGAGAGAACTTGTTGGGACTGCTTTCTTCAGCCATGATGACAGGTTACTTCTTACATAACCTGGAACAACGTTATCTGCTAGAGCATCGTTTGGCGTTTGATGTAGCTTCCCCTGAGCAGGATGCTGAATCCTAGCGCACTCCAGCTCCAGTCCAAGCTAGAATTATTATGCATGCAACTTGACGATCAGGGCAGTGGACACAGTCCCCTGAACCCTGATATGTTTGGTAATTGCACATGTGCGCTCTTAGTTCAGTTGGTAGAACGCAGGTCTCCAAAACCTGATGTCGGGGGTTCAAGTCCTCCAGGGCGCGCCAGCACCTCATCTTCTTAGGAGCGTGCCCTGTGGCCACGAAACCGAGTGCCCCTCAAGACACTCCTCCCTCTACGTCAACCCAGAAGTTCAATCCGATGCAACTCTACACAGAGGTGCGCGAAGAACTTTCCAAGGTGGTGTGGCCGGATCGTCAGAAAGTGATCAGTGAATCAGCCGCCGTGATTCTCATAGTGGCAGCTTCTGCTAGTTTTATTTTTCTAGTGGATTCTTTTTTCAGATTTATCGCCAGCAAAGTGTTTTAGGTGTTTTCAATGGTCAACCTTGCCCATCTCGCTAAAGACTCCGGCAGTAAATCTCGCTGGTATGCCGTACAAGTAGCCTCTGGATGTGAGAAAAAGGTCAAAGCCAATCTCTTACAGCGGATCCAGACCTTGGATGTAGCGGACCGTATTCTCCAGATTCAGATCCCGGAACGTCCTGCTATCAAAATCAAGAAAGATGGGACTCGCGCCTCTTCAGAAGAGAAAATTTTCCCAGGCTATGTCTTGATTGAAATGATCATGGACGACCATGTTTGGTCTGTAGTCAAAAATACCCCTAACGTGATTAACTTTGTTGGTACCGAAGAAAAACGCCGCTATGGCAGAGGCAGAGGACATGTTACGCCCCGCCCCTTAGAACCGACAGAAATGCGTCGAATTTTTATCAGCGCAGAGGAAGAGACGCCTGTTATCAAGGTAGATCTGGCTGCTGGAGATCACATCGAAGTTACCTCAGGACCTTTCCAAGATTTCAGTGGCGAAGTGGTAGAAGTTAGCCCAGAGCGCGGAAAACTCAAGGCTTTGATTTCCATTTTTGGTCGCGACACGCCCGTAGAATTGGAATTCAACCAAGTGCATAAGGTGGACTAGGGGGGTCAGTAGGGTACTCTAAGTGCAGTTTTGCTGCAGCTTTTTCACCCATGAGAATCAACCCCGCCCCCAATCATGAAGTCGCTATCTATTTGCCTTACTACCCGCCTTCACGCAGGCCTTTCTTGTCGATGGCCTTGGGATTGTACAAGCAATCTTCTTTGGAGGGAAGACGGAGAATAGAAGGAGGCGATGGACTCGGTTTTGTGGCAACCTGGGGAACCAAGTCTTTGCCTTCAGATGTAACGGAATGCCGGGTTAAATTCCTGACTGATGAACAGACCGCTGATTATGAAGTCTCTCTGCAAAACGTAGAATTTTTGGGTTATCTTATCGAGATGGTTCAGTCCATTGAGTCAGGCAATCCTCCTGATTTTCCTCAAAGCTTCTACCGAAAATTATTGGGTTTTTAAGCCACTTTTGAAGTACAGGTTGGACCTTTGGTTTGACCCATGCATAGTGCTGGGGATAAACCGGAAGCCGAGGAATCAGTTCCCACTGCCCAGTCCTGAGCTGTTCTGCCAGGTAATGAGGGAGAGGATGAGCATAGTCAGGATTGACCACATCTACGGGACCAATACCGCCTAAATCAGTGGCTCCCGCCTCAAGAAAGGGGACCCATTCACGCACCAGGTTCGGTGGGATTTGAAGCGCAATCTCTGGAGCCAAAAGCCTACGAGCGAGGTCCACCAAGTCTAAAAGGTCCTTTTCTTGGAAAGGTTTTCCAGCCCAGACTTGTTGAGAACCTGGCTGGTGTGGCTGGAGAATCACCTCTTGGATATGACCGTATTTTTGATGAGCTGCCTGAATAGTTTCTAGCGTCTGCAGGGAATCTTCCAGCTTTTCACCAATGCCAACGAGGACGCCTGTTGTAAAGGGAATCTGCAATGCTCCGGCCCAATGGAGTTGTTGTGCTCGCAGTTCGGGAATTTTGCTCGGAGCATGTTTATGGACCTCTAGCCGCGTCATCTGTTCTAACATCAGCCCCATAGAACAATTCACTTGAGCCAAAGCCTGCATTTCTGAGTAGGTGAGGACGCCTGCATTGGTGTGGGGTAAAAATCCTAAGGAAAGAGCCGTCGTGCAGGTTTCTAGGAGCATCTCAAACCAGGCTCTTCGTCTGGAGTCTTTAGGATGTACTTCACCACTGAGCACAAGAATTTCAATGACCCCTTTTCCGACGAGGGGGTTTAGGAGCGCATAGGTTTCTTCAGGGGTAATCCAAGCAGCGCCATAGTCCTGGCGAAAGTTGCAATACCCACAGCGGTTAAAGCACTCATAGGTGGGAACGAGGGTAAAGGACGGGCTATAGGTGACAGTCTTTGTCAAAGTAGGGCTCGAGAGCAGATTAATTTTTCTGAATTAGAGCATTTCTCATTTGAGTTATATACGTCGGGGTTTGGCAATGCCAAACCCGTTCAGGATATTTCATGCAGAGAGGATATAGTTCATGCAGAGAAGATATGTCTCATGCCATCGAGAATAGCTATATCTTTATTGTGCATCGAATTTTCAGTGTTTATGGTTCTTAATCCTGGGTACCTATGCGCTACATCCTAAAAGCTATCGCAGCATCCTGCCTCGTCATCCTGGCAACCCAAGGCCATGCCCTTGCCCAGACCCTCCCTATCCCCAGTAACTTAATTACGTTGAACTCTAGCGAAGGAGAGCAGCTACTCCTCGAAAGTAAGACCCGCGAAGATTACTGGTCCCTGAGCCTGCAGTTTGTTAGTCAGAAGAATGGAGCCTACTGTGGGGTGGCTAGCAGTGTGATGGTCTTGAATGCCCTAGCTGTTCTAGCTCCTAGCGCCCCGGAATTGGGACCCTATAAAACCTTCACCCAAGAAAATTTTTTCAACGAACAAAATCAAAAATTTCTACCAGCAGAAGTTGTTTCTCGCCAAGGTATGACCCTCGACCAATTAGGCAAGCTATTGGATACCTATCCGGTGCAAACAGAAATTTATCATGGGGAAAACAGCAGTCTAGAGGAATTTCGCAAAATTGCCACCAATATTCTTAAAGAGCCTAATAACTTTGTCTTAGTGAACTACCTACGTAAAACGATTGGTCAGGCAACGGGAGGTCATATTTCACCTCTGGCAGCTTATAGCGAAAAGACAGACCGTTTCTTGATCTTGGATGTCTCACGCTATAAGTATCCTCCTGTGTGGGTAAAAACAGCAGAGCTCTGGAACTCTATGAATACATTGGATACAGGTTCGGGTAAAACCCGTGGATTTGTTGTCGTCAGCGCTCTTCATCCCAATTGAGAAAGCCCAGCGTAGCTTCCAAGGAATATAATTAAGTGCACAAAACGCCTGACTAAATCTGTGAAGCATACGTTATCGGTACTGGTGGAAGATGAAGCTGGAGTCCTGACCCGGATTGCAGGGCTTTTTGCCCGCAGAGGATTCAATATTGAAAGCCTGGCCGTGGGACCAGCAGAGCAATCTGGGATTTCACGCATTACGATGGTCGTGCCCGGCGATTTGCAAGCCGTAGAACAAATGACCAAGCAGCTCTACAAGTTGGTCAACGTCCTCAAAGTTTTAGACGTTACGGAAAAGCCCTGTGTAGAGCGTGAGTTAATGCTGCTCAAAGTAAACGCCAGCCCCAATACCCGCCGAGAAATCATTGAAATCGCCAATATTTTCCGAGCGCAGGTGGTGGATTTAGGAGAAGATTCTCTGACCATTCAGGTGGTTGGCGATCCAGGAAAAATGGTGGCGACTATCCAAATGCTCAATAAATTTGGGATCCGAGAGATAGCGCGTACAGGAAAATTGGCTCTAGTCCGGGAATCTGGAGTCAATACCGAGTATCTAAAAGTTCGCCCGAACCCTTTGGCTAAACTTGGGGTCTAAATTGTTTCAGGAATTTAATGGAACAAAACACTGAACTAGACGTTGATTACACTTGGAAATAGAGTTAACAACAGCGATGATCAGTACAGCAGGCTGGACAAAACTAAATAGCAAAGGTCGACATGCATACGTTCCTGTCCTCCTGAGTTTAGGTTTAATAATTTTTCCACTAACCCTCCCCACCCAGGCGCAACCAAAAGGGCAAGCAGAGAAAACTAGTGCCCAAACGGAAAAAACCGAGACCCCAGAACAAAAGAAGCTTAATTTTAATTGGACCAAGCCCTATGCCGAAGCGCTACAAAAGAAGAGCTTAGCCGTTCTTAACGATTCTCTGGGGAAAACGCTAACCCGCATCGAGTTGACCAACTGGCTGACCCAAGCTTTTGATCTAAAACCGGTTCGGGCGAAGGCGGTCCCGATTAAGGACTTAGAAAAGGATAGTCCTGACTATTGGAATGCTCAGGCCGTTGTCCAAAGTGGTTTGCTCACCCTAACAAACGGAAAATATGAGCCTGAACTAGACTTGACGCGCTTAGAAGCGATAGCCTTGATGAGCCGAGCCCTCAAGCTTGAAGCTCCTGACCCAGAAATTACAGATTCCTGGCTTAAGCTCTACAAAGATAGTCGAGATATTCCGAAAGAGGGAAGAGACTTTGTGGCTGCATCAGCCCAAGCAGGTTTAATTGTTAGTTATCCTAACCCCGACATCTTCGGGCCAGATGACATCCTGACTCGTGGAGAAGGCGCCGTCATCATATATCAAGCCTTGGTTTATAAAAAAGAACTCCCTGAAATTACACCTCCCATTGCCCAGAAAAAACTAGACCGCCCGAAGATCACCGCTATCAAAGTCAGTCCTGAGTCCACGGCCCTTCCTGGTCAACAGGTTGTAATTACGGCTGAAGGGAGCCCACAAGCAAAAGCAACCTTTAGTTTTGCCGAATTTGCCAGTGACCAACCGATGACGGAGGTTAGCCCTGGTGTTTACCGTGGCGTCTATGTAGTTCGGCGAGGAGATGACATCATTAACCCTTCTGTAGAAGTTTCTCTGGCCCGGAGTGGCATCACCACCCGTGCCCAGAAGGTTGCTAATTTAGCCTTGGGGGACAGTGAACCGATCCGGGCCACCCAGAACTCGGTCCCATCCCAAAACGCTCCTGATCCTATGGGAACAGAACCTCAGCCCAATGACCCCTACCAGGAGCCTGTCGATGAACCCGCTCCCTCTTCTCGACCTCCGATAGCCTCTTCCCCTTCTCAGGCCCCAAGCACGATTCCACCTTGGCCCAGCAGTACACTGCCAACACAACCTCCCTCCAACTCGGGGGCAAGCGTTCTGCGCTCCCCAAAGAAGAGCACTCCTTCTCGGCGCAATACTGACCCAGACATAGCTCCCTATTCTTCACCTGCCCGGGGGCTTCCCTTTGAACTAGGACCGCGCATTGCCCAAGTCGGCTACAAGCCTGCTGGCCGAGTTTTTTTTCCAGGAGATCTTCTAGAAGTCACCGTTCAGGGAGATTCAGGAAGTCAGGCCTATTTCAAAATCGTTGGCTTTACCGCTGAAGTAAAAATGCAAGAAAAAACCCCCGGTTATTATGAGGGCAAAGTCAGGATTGGAGAGCGTCTAGAAGTCCCGCAGGGCATCATCCAAATTGCTCTAGAAAAAAATGGAATCCGCTCCTATGGGCGGATTCAAGAACCAATCACGATTGTCAGTGGACGCATTCCTTAAACGTGCGGAAGCTCTAGCGACGCAGACCGAGACGCTCAACGATCTTTTGGTACCGAGACGTATCCATCTTGGCGACGTAGCCTAGTAACTGCTTACGTTGGCTGATGATTTTCAGTAAACCCCGTCGGGAAGCGAAGTCTTTAGGGTTACTACGCAGATGCTGCGTCAATTGATTGATACGTTCCGTCAGCATTGCAACTTGAACTTCAGGAGAACCTGTATCGGTGCTGTGGGTCTTGAATCCTTCAATCAATTCTTGTTTTTTTTCTTGAGTCAGGGGCATAGATTTGGTCTGTTAGTTAAAAACACAGTATATCAAAATACCATAGTTAAGCCCCTAAAGTACTGAAGCTCGCAGTCATTAATCCTGCAATGCAGGCCATACTCCCAGCCCACATCAAAGACCGGACCAAAGGAATATTAACGATATAGCAAAGACTATAGGCTAGGCGAGCAGCCAAGAAAGCAAGCGCTAGATTAGTCGTATAACTAGAACCCGTTTCCGTTACGTAAACCATGAGTGCTGCTGCGGCAAAAAACATAAAGACTTCGAAAGAGTTTTGGTGCGCCCAAGTAGCTCGCTGAGCATAGGCAGGCAATTTATCGAAAAGGGCTCGAGGCGCACTCATGTCATATCCCACCTGAAAGCGGCCTAAAACCACGAATAAATAAGGGAAGTAAATTAACAAAGCCGCTGCAGCAATGGAGTACAAAAGGACTTGGGCAGGCAAAAAGGACATTACAAAATCTCTATCAATTCACTAAGAATTGTAACTAAAAAGAGGGGGCTCAACACCCCCTCGATCCATGAGCCTAACAACGAAAAGTTTAGCTAAGAACTTCAGAAGATGGGCCCGATGCCAAGTCTAGAGGGAAGTTATGCGCGTTGCGTTCATGCATGACTTCAATCCCCAGATTTGCCCGATTTACAACATCAGCCCAAGTGTAAATTACTCGACCCTCGGGATCAACAATACTGGCATTGAAATTAAATCCGTTTAGATTGAATCCCATGATGCTAATGCCCAAAGAGGTTGCCCAAATTCCAATCACAGGCCACGCTGCCAAGAAAAAGTGCAAGGAGCGGCTGTTGTTGAAAGAAGCATATTGGAAAATCAAACGACCGAAGTAACCATGGGCAGCCACAATGTTATAGGTCTCTTCTTCTTGACCGAACTTGTAGCCGTTACTTTGAGATTCTTCGTAGGTTGTCTCTTTGATTAAAGAAGATGTAACCAAAGAACCATGCATTGCAGAGAATAAAGAACCCCCGAATACGCCAGCAACCCCTAGCATATGCAGTGGGTGATTCAAAATGTTGTGCTCTGCCTGGAAAATAAACATGAAATTAAACGTTCCAGAAATTCCCAAGGGCATGGCATCAGAAAAAGAACCTTGACCGATCGGATAGATTAGAAACACTGCCGTAGCTGCGGCTACAGGCGCAGAGTAAGCAATGCAAATCCAAGGACGTAGGCCTAGACGATAGGAAAGTTCCCATTCACGCCCTAGATAACAAAAAATCCCAATCAAGAAGTGGAAGATAATCAACTGGTATGGCCCGCCATTGTAGAGCCATTCATCCATAGTGCTAGCTTCCCAGATCGGATAGAAGTGCAAACCAATCGCGTTGGAAGAGGGAATGACATTCCCTGTAATTATGTTGTTGCCATAGAGCAAGCTTCCAGAGATAGGCTCGCGGATTCCATCCATATCCACAGGAGGAGCCGCAATGAAGGCAATCACAAAACAGATTGCTGCCGTGAGGAGTGTAGGGATCATCAAGACGCCGAACCAGCCAACATACAAACGGTTATCTGTAGAAGTGATCCAGTTAGCGAATTGTTCCCATAGTCCTGGACCAGAGCGGCGCTGTAATACAGTCGTCATACTGAGTACCTCAGACTAAGGTGTACAAATCCTTTCTAACTAAGAACAGGTGCCTCTGGGTAGAGCGTAAGCATCGAAAAATTTAATGAAGTCTATAGATTACTTTTGTGGACATTCAAGATTTGTTGAGCTATTTCTACAGCAAAAACAGATAATTAGCCATCAAAAAAGAGGGGCCGTTAGGCCCCCCTCTTTTTTGATGGCTAATTAATCAACTCAGTCAGTGATTAACCAGCGATCTCGTTAGCCTGACCAGATGCCAAGTCAAGAGGGAAGTTGTGCGCATTACGCTCGTGCATTACTTCCATGCCCAAGTTAGCTCTGTTCACGATGTCCGCCCAGGTGTAAATCACACGGCCCTGAGGGTCAACAATGCTGCCATTGAAGTTGAATCCATTCAGGTTGAACGCCATGATGCTGATTCCCA
>JBAUTB010000154.1:0-5549 GCA_049582005.1 Gloeobacterales cyanobacterium
CGGCTGTACAAGTGTTTCCATTAATTCAACTTCCCTAAGAGGAAGCGGTTACTGTTGGTGTGTCTCTTGTAATGCCGAACCGATCGTTTCCATTAATTCAACTTCCCTAAGAGGAAGCGGTACAGTATAAGGGCGATCTTCTAACTCCAGATTTTGAGCAGGTTTCCATTAATTCAACTTCCCTAAGAGGAAGCGGTAGCCTTCATTAAAACCCTTGCTGGGTATGTTGTCCAGACACCATTTCCGACGGGGTCTAAATTTTGTCAAAGAAATGGAGCGTAGAGAGCTAGAAAAATGGCTTAAATCCTCTCTCAGAAAGCCACCGAGGGGGTCAACGCAAGAATAGGAGTTTCGGCGATTCTCAGACCCCATCGGTTTTCCTCCTCAAATAACCACAGAATCTGCTGGCCCTGTTACGGGTGGACCATTCCATACTTCAATCTGCCCAAGAGTATGACTAGATACAACATAAAAACGCACAGAGTCTTCCTCAATATTTATCTTTTTGCGGAGTTTAGCCTTGAGTTCTATCAATAGCTTATCTGAAATTTCACACTCAAATACACTTAATTGAACCCGTTTACCATAGCCTTCTAGAATCTTTGCCACCTTATTTCGACGTTTATTGATAGGAATATCATAAGTGATAATATATAGCATACTCAATCAATCCGATAGGGGACATACATAACTTCAGGATGATACAAAAACTTCTTGTATGCATTCACTTGTTTATCCAATAATCCCCATCTTGGTAAAGCAGCCCCATTGATCTGATTTTCCTCATTCATGCGTTGAATAAAATGGTGAAGAAATTTACGTCTTCCTCTTTCATTCAGAAAACATCCCCCATCTCGAAATTCAAAATCATCACTCGACTTTATCGCCCGACTATTTACTAACCAAAGCACTAAAGAATCAATTATCGGTGCTCGAAATTCTTCTAGCAAATCAGAAACTAGCGCTGGATGTCTATCATTGGCAGTATGAAAGATGCCCAGATAAGAATCTAAGCCTTGCAGTTCAATCTGACCCAAAAGATGATTCCACAAGACGCTATAGCCGAAGCTTAAAAGAGCATTTACCGGATTTAGGGGAGGACGGCGAGAACGACCCGTCATCACAAAATCAGAACCTTGCAATATGGCTCCAAATGCAGGGAAATATTGGGCAGCGGCAGCCCCTTCATAGCCGCGCAACTCCTCCAAACTGCGGGCTTGACTGGCTTTTTGGATAAAATACTCCAGAAAATCAATCGCTTGCTCCACTTCTAGCTGGGGTCTGCGTCGCACAGAACGCAATAGCAAAACACGGCTATTCTGAATTTTGGCGGTGACCATCGCTCGCGCTGCCCCAAGCGCTGCCGCGTTATCGAGGGATTGCTGTAATCGGAACAACGAACGATAGCCTAATCGAATCGGCAAAAGCCGACCATAACAATAGCCCTGTCTGGATAAATAGCCTATGCCCACATCTCTCCGTAGACAGGCACGGATCGCTGGAGTCGTCAGATAGGCACTCCCAAAGACCAGCACCCGCTCCAGAGTTGGTAAAGAAACCCTGTGCCTCAGCAAATCTCGCTGATAGACCATGAGCGATTCTTCTTTCAGGGCTACCCGACACCCCTGCTCTAAGACATACAGCGTTGTCATTAGCGGACCTTGTTAAGTCCTGTAGATCCCGACATCAGCCAACGCTCTACCCCATCAGCCGTCATTCCTACGACCAACGTGCTCAAAGTGATCAGCGCGGTACAGGTCAATACCGATGCCAATCCCAAAGGAGCAATCAGCAGAATAACCAGCGTGATTGCCCCATTTACGGCTGCCGACGACACATGACGTAGCAGCAAAAGCCTCATTAAATTCATCACTCTTACCCAAATACTTGCTTAAAGTTCAGTATCGAATATTGGTACTGCACCATACAGCGCAATACCAATCCCTTATGCTTAATTTTGTAAGTAAGTGGTCACGGGAAAGTTCAGCGTAAATACGTAGAAAGTATTAAATTCTGCCCCTTTTCACTATTTACACAGTAAATTCTGCTTCACCTGAGGATGTTCGACGTGTATTCTAAAGAACAGTTAGTAACCGTTTATCACCGCAAATTATTCGCTCTTCTCCATGATCCAATTTTAAAAGCTTTGTATAAGCAAAAGAACCTAAAAGGTCCTTGGGAAAAGATTGGTTTTCTATATGAAAATAAAGATAAACTTGAGCGATGGTGGGAGCAATATGGAGGTAAGACTACAGATCATATCGCTTCAGCTTCAGATCGTTTAGCGCTAAAGAATATCCATCAAAATGCCGTACAAATTGATGAAAAAACTAAAGTAGAAGTACATCACCCCTTAAGCGGTCAAAAGCAAGAACTTATTATTCGGAATGTCTCCAGCCAAGCTTCTGTCATCAACATTGAAAAAAAAGCTATTCCCTATGATTTGCTTCGCGTTGAAGAGGATATAGAAAAAGTATTTTGGTGGTTTTGGCGATTTTATCCCGAAGCCGTTGCTAAAGAAACTGGGATTGAAGAACCTGCAGCGCTTCTCCTGCCTGCCGATACCCGTATTCCTGATTGTCCGATTCACACCCATAACAGCGTAGTTTCTGCATTGGCAGGAGCGATGTTTCCTGATAATTGGGAGGTTGGAAATACACCGAAGCACCCTTATTTAGTCTTATTCACGTTTTCTCCAGTACAGGAATTTATTAAGTCATCTCGTAAGTTTTTAGACTTTTGGGCTGGCTCCTATCTCTTGCACTATGTGAGCGCCCGTTTATGTTGGTATATCGCTGAAAAATATGGTCCTGATGCCGTAGTCACTCCTTCGCTTTGGAGTCAGGAAATTGTGGATGCATTTCTTGTTAAGAAATATCCTGAATTTGAAAAGTACTTCCCCGATGGAGATCCTGTCACTCAGTTTAAAGACGAACAATCTAATTCTAAGAGCCTGAGCACTGCTGGATTTCCTAATATCATCGTTGCTTTAGCCCCTGGTAAAGAGGCCGCTGAATCTTTGGGACGTGAACTAACGCAGGAACTCGAACGTTTATGGATGGAAATCGGTAAAAAAGTCCGGGATGAAATCAGATCTACAGTTATCCAGAAATTAACAACTAAAAAAGAAGCGATTTGGGAAGCAGTTGCAGGGGATATGCCAGAAGAAGCCAAAGCTCTTCATCGAAAAGAATTTGACAAATGGACACAAAAATCCAACTGGGAATGGAACAAGCTTTGGGATGCTCAACTAAGCCATACATGGGAGCGCTATTGGACCGCTATCCCTTTAGGTGACCCGGAGCAAGATTTAACGATTCACAAGAACGATATTCAATACCAAGGCTGGAAAAAAGCTCAACAGGATCTTTCTCAAAGTCGTGAACCTCTACCGACACAGGCAGAGGAAAGAGTCTATCCTACCCTCAATGTCGGCACCTGGTGGGGTAGCCTCCAGGCTCGCTTAGGGCAATCGATTCAGGCCATCAAAAATACCCGCACCTGGCAGATTCCGACAGCCCCAGGAGAACGTTCTACGGTTTCAGGAATGTACAGTGCGCTCCATCCGAACTTGCTCTATAACGGCCAGTTCCGAGAAGGCGGTGGTTTGCCTGCTAGCTCGATGAACCTTTTCTGGCGGGTAATGGCCCAGGTTTATCCAGGCTTATTCAATGGTTCTGAGAAACTGAATGCCTTGGAGTTGACCAAGCGGATGGGTTGGCAGCATGGCGGCATCGCAGATTCCCTAGGGATTGAAACAGAAGCTAATAAAGGTGAAACAGACTACGAAAGCTTGATTCGCTTTCCGAACTTAAGCTGTATTGCGGCGGCTCGTTTTGCCTATAACTATCCTGAAAAAGTCCAAAGGTATTGGGAAATTCTAGAACAAAAGATCAAAGCCAAACTCACCAATAGCCACGGGCAATTCAAGTCTCTTACCGACCGTCCTTTCCAAATACCTGCCACAGATTCTAAGCTCCCAGGAAAATACAACGGGGTCATGTTTTCTAGCAAGTGGCTAACCGATGACCTGGGCTTACAAGGAGAAGATATCAATACGCTCCGCGCATTGGTCGAAGAAGCGCATAAAGATAAAGCTAGTGGCTTTGGGGATGGTAGCCCATCTGATTGGTGGGTCTTGGTATTAGGGGACGGCGATGGCATGGGGCAGTATGTTTCAGGCAAAAAGCTTAAGCCCTACGCGGAATACTTGTCCGATGAAGTTAAAACAACGCTGACTGAGCGGTTACGAATTAACGATGAGGCAAAGAAGAAACTCAATAAAGAGTACAAACCTCTACTAGAAATAACAAAACGCATGGGACCTTCTACTCATGTAGGTTTGAACCGGGCGCTACTAGATTTTTCTAACCGCATTGTTCCCTACCTTACAGAACAACGTTTCTGCGGCAAGGTGATTTACAGCGGCGGAGATGATGTGATGGCGGCCCTACCTTTAGAAGACCTGCCAGAGTTTTTGTTGTCGTTGCAAAAGGCTTGGTGTGGTGAAGAGGATCCTAAGGGAGAATTCAGGAACGAAGGAGGATACTGGCATCCAAATTCAGCGCTTTCAGGGTTAGCTAATCGCCCCCATTTCACGATGGGAGCAGGCGCTACGATGAGCCTTGGTATTGTCATTGCCCACAAGAGCGTCCCCTTGCCGACTGTCCTGGAAAGTATCTGGGAAGCAGAAAAAGAACGAGCCAAAAAACTACCCCAAAAAGATGGACTTTGCTTCCGGGTCATCTATGGCTCTGGCAATACCCTGGAAGCCTTGATGAAAGGGAAACTCCTGGAACCCTGGTGGAAATTTATGGAACAGGCGGTCAAGCAAGACCTCAGCCCTGTTTTGTATCGACTGGCAGAAGAACTACCTCGTCATGCCGCCGTGACCGAGAACAACCACCTATTGAAACAAGTAGCCCAAGTCATATGGAATCGACGGGATGAAAAGCCCGATCAATCCACCCAAACCGCTCTTTTAAATTGGCTGGATGGATGGGAAAAGTGGGCTTGGGAAGTCCGGTCCAAGAGTAAATCCGAAGAACCGCCCCTTGGTAGCACTATTGAAGAGCTTGTCTCCTTACTCCGATTTAGTGCCTTCTGGTTAGACAAAATGAACCAGCGTCAAAAATGGGTAAGTTCCGCGCCTGCACTACAGGAGGTAGGCTCATGAACTGGTATACGATTGAACCGCTGGATGTGCTCCTTTTTCGGGAATCCAAACCCTTTTCCCCTGGCGAAGGTTCCTGGGCCAAAGGTTTATTCCCGCCAATGCCTGTCACAGTCTTTCAGGCGTTGCGGTCCACATTACCTGAGTACAACCGTCAAGAGCGCAATCTAGATTTTCTCGGCCCTTTCTTGCTAGATAGTGAAGATACTCTTTGGCTGCCAACCCCTAAGGATTTGTTGCGGGTTCGTACAAAGACTAGTGGTCTGTCAAGTTTCTATTTGTGGGTAAAGACGCTTAAGACGGATACGAGCATCTGCCGTTGTGAACTGCCAATCTACCGACTTTTGTGAAAGATTGCGCTGAGTGTACCAAGCAG
>JBAUTB010000155.1:0-1807 GCA_049582005.1 Gloeobacterales cyanobacterium
GCCATATGCGTGGTGCCGTCTTTTGCGAACTCTTCAGGGAGATTGCTAAGGATTCTGGCAGAGAACACACAGCTCACCGACATCAATCTGGAATGGGCGGCAACCCGATGTTTATATAATGTTCCAACGGTTCCCGGCAATCAGCCCTTGTTCACCGCATAAGGGGTAAGGACACCGCTCCTGACGCAATTGGGCCATTTGGATCTAAAGAGCATACAGAGTATAGCTTTTAGGTGATTTCTCCAAAAAACTATACCGGAGAGACCCCCGTCGCCCCATTCAGGGAGTGGCCATGTTCAAATTCTCTAAGGATTGGGGGATTTAAGGGGCTTGGTTGGGTAAATGGTATATCCTTTGTCGGAAATCACCTTAGTGCTTCTTAGGGTTCAGAATTTTGCAGGTAATTTCAACGGTAGCATGCGCCTTCCAGCGATTTTGATCTCAAAAAAAACAGGAAAAGCTGTGAGTATAAATACTCAAATGGCCTAATTCCATCAGGAGCGGTGCCTTAGGCCAATAGGGATAAGCAAAAAGATTAACGCTTTCTTTTTCGTTTCTTCTCTTTGGGCAGGTGAGAGCCAAAGCCAGATTTTGGCTGAGCAGATTTAGACTTTTTAGCAGCTAGGCCACTTTTGCCAAATAATTCTAGTCTCGATTCGTTCGTGACTGCCTTTTTGTTTGTTGGTAAACCTGGGGTGTCATCAAACAGAGTAAGCTCAGGGAAGCGGTCAGCAAGCTTCTTCCGAATGGATTTTATCCACTCTGGCTCCTTGTGGCGTAATTCTTCAGGGCTAAAATCTGAGGCTGTAGCCAGCCCTAACTCGATTTGCACTCTGGCCCAGGAACCGCAAATCATTTCATCCATAGGGCCTTCTTTATATGCCCTTTCGATCACACTCACAGATTCAGTGGCTTCTAAATCTAGCAACCTAGCTACCAGACTTCCATTGAGTTCTGGAGGGTGTTGCTGATGGTGAGAAAGCACTTCGGTTAAGATATGGACGATTTCATCACGGTGAGCAGGATAGAACTCAGCAACTTTTGTCAGTCCTCTTGCGGCGGCCATTTTACTGAAACTGGAGCGCTCCCCATGGTTTAGATAGTCTGTAAGGGCTGGAATACAGGCTGAACCAATCATCCCGAAGACTTCTGGCAGGTCGTCCATATACCAGTCACTGTCGTCCTTGTCTAAAACACGGATCAGAGGTCGAATTGCTTCCTCTGCCTTGAGTTGCCCCAGGGCACGGTAAGAGTGGATGGGAGCGTAACACTCCGCTTCGTCTTGCCAGTCTAAGTCTTCTTCGCAGGCCAGTCGGATAAGATCAGGAATATGCTCGTTGGTAAAACCGTAGGCTTTGACATAATCGAACCATTGGGTCCCGCTACTATTCTTGGGTTTACCATAGCTAAGCAGTTGGGAAACAGGAGGCTGGTAATCGGCGGCTGGCATTTCTTGAGTCATGAGTAAAGGGATACTTTGGATAGGTAACAGGTTAGAAAAATGTTTCTGGCATGATTCAAATCAGGTTAACACTTTTGAGAAAGCCGAAAAAGATAGAAACCCTGATAGCTATGGCAAAAACACCTTAGCCCCTTGAGCAAAAGGGTTACCCTCCAACCTGCTGCCTTGAACCATGCCAGAAAACGGCTTTTAGGAGCAGAGCATCCTGAGGTGGCCACCAGCCTCAATAATCTGGCGGCATTGTATACAACTAGTTGCGGGTTTTGTTCCTTGGGTGAATTTGTCTGGAAGCCCTTAGCTAGGTAGAACTCCATCGATTCAAACTAAAGTGCTTAAAGTCTCTTT
>JBAUTB010000156.1:0-1631 GCA_049582005.1 Gloeobacterales cyanobacterium
GTCGTCCCGCTCTACCATAGTGACAACTAACCCATGGCCTGTCCCTCTCACCAAAACCAATTCAACAGACCAATCTGGCCAACATCACCATTACCGGAAATCGGCGTAAAGCCCCTGGCTTCAGACATGGGGATATAAGCCAGGGCTGATGTAGCGGTGAGCGGAAACAGCCAATTATCTATGCAACTCACTAGAAATTTTTCCGGAATTCGGGGGACTTCTAGCATATAATAAAGAAGTTACGCTAAAAAGCTCAGAGTAAAAATGCTGGTTCTTGAGGCAAAGATGAAGGGTAAAGTTGAGCAATTTGAGGCTTTGGATGAAGCCATCCGAACCGCTCAGTTTATTCGTAATTCTTGCCTTCGCTTCTGGATGGACAATCCAAAAGTCAGCCGCAATGATTTGTACAAATACTGCAAAACGTTGTCGGATGATTCTGCATTTCCTTGGGCGAATAAGCTCAACTCTCAGGCGAGACAGGCTCACGCAGAACGGGCATGGTCTGCCATTGCTCGGTTCTATGACAACTGTAAAAAGCAGGTTCCAGGGAAGAAGGGATATCCCAAGTTCAAGAAGTATCAAACCCGTGCCAGCGTTGAATACAAGGTGACCGGATGGAAACTGTCCGACGACAGAAAATATATCACGTTCACTGACGGGTTCAAGGCGGGACGGTTCAAACTGATGGGCACTCGTGATTTGAATTTCTACCCGTTGGAGCAGATTAATCGGGTGCGAGTCGTGCGTCGTTCGGATGGCTACTATGTTCAGTTTGTGCTGGAGGTAGAACGCACTGAGGAACGGGAACCGACCAAGAAGACTATCGGTTTGGACGTGGGCTTGAATCACTTCTACACCGATTCTGACGGCAACACTGTCGAGAATCCCCGCAATCTTCGCAAGGCTGAAAAGCGCTTGAAAAGATTGCAACGTCGGGCTAGCAAGAAGACCAAAGGGTCTAAGAATCGTCGTAAAGCAGTTAAACGCTTGGGTCAAGCGCATCTGAAGGTACAACGCCAACGTAAAGACTTTGCGGTTAAGGCGGCAAGGTGCGTGGTGAAGTCTAACGACTTCGTGGTGTTGGAAGACTTGCAGATTCGCAATATGGTCAAGAATCATCACTTGGCTAAGTCGATTAGTGATGCAGCATGGGGAGATTTCCGCCGCTGGGTGGAGTATTTCGGCAAAGTATTCGGAGTGGCAACGGTTGCCGTCGCGCCCCAGTACACGAGTCAGAATTGCTCTAACTGCGGTGAAGTGGTAAAGAAATCGCTTTCGACTCGAACTCATATCTGTCCGCATTGTGGGCATGTGCAAGATCGAGATCATAACGCTGCAATCAACATCTTGAAGAAGGGCTTAAATACGGTGGGGCACACCGGAATCAAAGCTTGGGGAGAGAACGACCGCTATCTGAATCAAGCAATTGGCTCAGACAAGTTGGCTCAGGGAACCAAGAATCCCCGTCCCTTTAGGGCTGGGGAGTGTCAAGACGGCTAACGCATCGCGCTGGCGGCAGGACAATGCTTGAATTTGGGTAACTTGACAGGCGGTGCTGTGATCTGATCGAGGCGAATGGTGACAGGAGATCCCATTCGTTTGGCTGGGATCGGCCTAGCCTACTCTAAACC
>JBAUTB010000157.1:0-3136 GCA_049582005.1 Gloeobacterales cyanobacterium
TGACATCGTGATTTGCCCTGATTCCAATAGGTAACGATGTCATTTTCTATTGCCGACTCCCAGGGAAGCTCGTTCACAGTCTCAGTTCTGGCTTTACAGTTCCAATCTCGTTGCGCATCTCGTGGGCTTGCTCATAAACATACAAATTTTGTGGTCTTGCTAAGGCAGACTCCAGCAGACCGTCATCAAGGACTCCATAAGCCCCCCCATGCGCAGCAATTTGGTCGTCATGGATAAACTGTGCCATGGTGACATTAATCCAGACCGGATCAGCCATCCGCCAACTGTCTCATGGCATTGCGATATTGGGCGGCACCTTCCTTGTAGGCTTCCATCACTTTGTCAAAGTTCGGGTCATGCGCTACTAGTTTGATGCCATCATCCGTCACAACCAGATTCATAATATCCCCGTCCTTCAGACCTAGCCGATCGAGGACTTCCTTAGGAAAGCTGGTACCGATTGAATTTCCAACCTTACGAAGTTTGACTTGCATGTTTATAGTATCAAGCGCGTTATTACTATTGTAATCACAAAAATCCGTTATTACCCCAAACGCTGCCTGACCAGAGCATGATGCGGCAAACGAATTCTCTGCTTTGAGAAAACCCAGACAAGCAGCGATTGTTGTGCCTGCAAGATAGGTTGGAGAAACGGGGAGCCTTAGCGGTCCACTTCGCCCATGATGATATCTACAGAACCCAAGATAGCCATCAAATCGGCTAGTTTCATGTCCTTAACAATTTCAGGCAACACTTGCAGGTTGATAAAGCCAGGTGGACGGATCTTCCAGCGCCAAGGGCTCATCGAACCATCGGACACCATATAGATACCGAGTTCGCCTTTTGGGGCCTCTACTTTGATGTAGTGCTCACCGGCAGGAATTTTGAAGTTGGGAGAAGACTTCTTCCCGATGAACTGGTAATCAGGACCATTCCATTCAGACTTAGGACCCCCGGCAATCCGCTGGGCCTCCAGATTTTCGTAGGGACCACCGGGAAGCATATCCAAGCACTGCTCAACGATCTTGGTCGATTCGCGCAGCTCTTTCATGCGGACGAAATAGCGGGCCAAACAATCACCTTCCGTGGCCCAAGCGATTTCAAAATCCAGTTCGCTATAAATTTCGTAGGGTTCTGCACGGCGGAGGTCATAGGGAACGCCAGAGGCGCGGAGCATTGGTCCTGAGAGTCCCCAGTTAATGGCATCTTCTTGCGCAATCACGCCAATGCCTTCTACCCGATTCCGAAAAATTGGGTTTTTGGTGATCAGACGGTCATACTCTTCTAAACGAGCGGGCAGATAGTTACAGAAATCTCGACACTTATTGACCCAACCATAGGGTAAGTCTGCAGCCACGCCCCCGATGCGGAAATAGTTATGCATCATCCGCATGCCTGTAGCCGCTTCGAAGAGGTCATAGACCAATTCCCGCTCACGGAAGCAATAGAAAAAGGGCGTGTTGGCTCCAATATCAATCATGAACGGGCCAAGCCACAATAGGTGCGAAGCAATCCGCGAAAGCTCCATCATGATTACCCGGATGAAGCTAGCGCGGCGGGGAATTTGCACATCGGCCATCTGCTCCGGGGCCATCACTGTCACCGCTTCCGTGAACATGGTGGCCAGATAATCCCAACGGGTGACATAGGGCAAATACTGAACAATCGTCCGGTTTTCGGCGATCTTCTCCATAGAACGGTGGAGATAACCCAAAACAGGTTCACAATCTTCCACGTTCTCGCCGTTCAGAGTGACAATAAGACGCAGAACTCCGTGCATGGAGGGGTGATGGGGACCAAGACTCAGTACCATTCGGTCTGCCCGGGTTTCAATCATGGTCATAGAGCGGTCAACCTCTGCCAATAAATCTGCCCTTTCATGATATCTCTGACTTGGCTCTTAATGCGCCGTTAGAATAGAGCATCCGTCCAGACAAAACTCGTCGTGACAATTCTCATTGCTAAGCACAAAGCCCTTTAGCGGGAGTTTCCAACCTCAGCAAACTCGCAGCACACCCCTAACTGACAACGCGTCTATAGCCTGTATAACCGATTCCCAAAAGAGTGATCAGTAACAGTAAAAAAATAGGAAAAGGAATGAAGGTGAAGAACCAAATATGAACCCGTGACATCAGCCAAGCAAACACTAAAAATACCCCGGCCATGATTGCTAAACCCTGTGTTGTCCGAAAAGCAGGGATTTGTTCTAGAGGCAAACGATACCGAGACAACCAAAGAGAAGTGACAAAGTAATAGATTGGAGCGAGCAGGAGCATGACGTCTGCTTGACGGATGACTTGCTGCCAACCGCCTGTGTTTGAGGCGTAGACAAGATAGCCAGCCCAAAGAAACAAGCTCAGCACAGCCAGCCCCAAGTTCAGGCTGAGAATAAAAGGTTCCTCTCGCTTCCCTGGAATGACAAGACAGAGTACATAGGCAAGCCAGGGAGCTAAGAAGAGCGTAGGAACGAGTAAAGCCCGATACTCGACAAATTTAAGGAATAACGCTTCCAGGGTCATAAATTGGATTGTAGAGAGAGCATGGGTGGTTAAACTACAGTTTGCCCGTTAAGTTTGTAAGAGTATCTGCTTCAGGAGCTACTTACCATTCTAATGAACTACACCCTACTTCTTAAAGCATGCTCGATCCCTGCTTCCATCAAGATATAACACACGTACTCTAAAAGAAAAGGCACTTCTCTATTTGAGTATTAGCAATTGCACGGTTTTGGTTAAGGCGAAATAATGACTGTTGTGAACTCAGCAAGACGACGACACTTCTGTTTAGTATTTTCTCCCTCAATTAATGAGTGTGCTGGGTTATCTGGAAAGGGATCGTGTCGAACCTGAAAGCCAATGGAACGAGGACCAGAAGCTTCCAAAACACCGACGCCAAATCCTGGCGTACCCGGACGTGATGCTGTCTCCTCAGGCGTGGATAGTCTTGCAAGATCAACTGATAAACTCGGGTCTGGTTTTCCTCTTAATTTGAAAGCTGCAGAGTTTACGGGCAACATCTCAAAAACCGCTGGTAGCAGGCACTCCATAGAAGACATTACGGGTTGTAGCAAAAACCTGTAAAGCAGCAGCGGTTTTAGCCCGAATCACATCAGGAAGGGGTGGAATTTGCCTATCCG
>JBAUTB010000158.1:0-2112 GCA_049582005.1 Gloeobacterales cyanobacterium
CCTAAAAACAGGCTAAGAACCATATTGGCTTGACTCCCCGCTGGACTATCCAGTAGGGAAGTTTTTTATGGACGTAACCGTAACGCTACACAGAAGGGAGATCGCCCCAGAGAACCCAGAAAAACCAGACTTAGAAGAGAGTCCAACCCACTTGAAATCTTAAGGTCTAGAGAACGTCAGCTCCATCATCGTTTCCGTGCTAAGGCTCCCATCAGAAGACCGCTCAAGCCGTTGAATTTTCACCTCTGCTTCATCCTCCTCATCAATCAGTTCAAGGATGAACGTCATGTAGAGTTCGATAGCATCCTGAGCATCCCGTTGACGCTTCCAGCGCTGAGCCTCTTCCAACATACTGGTGACTCCGATAAAGGCTTCGCCTTCCTCAGAAGGCTTCATCGTTGGGATTGTGAGCGAATGCCGAGCGGCATGCCCTCTCGCTTTTGGATAGAGCAGTAAAACATAACCGAGCTTTTTTGGTTGTGTTCCAAAGCCTTTCGCCATCTCAAAAAATACCTCTATCGAAGATCATATTTTACCGTTGTCTTGGCAATTGAAGACCAGGACAAGTAAACCAATCCTGCTTACCCTTCGTCGGCAAGAATCGCTTATAACACTGCTTAATCACCGCATCATTGTGACTCAACAGCTCTCGATTCCCCGCCCCCAACTGCCAAGCAATCTTCCCCCCAATTAACCCAGAGATGAGCGCGATCACCCCCACCACAATCGCCAAATTCTTGTGCCGCCCAATTGCCTTTGCCGCCGCCATCATCCCGAGCCAGCCCGACTGAGAAAGAGAAGCCTCTAACACCGTCGATTGAAAAAGCTGAAGCGAAAGTTTAGAGACAGAATTATTCGATGCTCTAACCTGCTCTAAAGGCTCCTCCAAAAGCTCCGCTACCGTCTTAGAGATCTGCTCCGGTATCCTCTGATTCACCTGTTCAGATGTTTTGAGAGAAGCCCGTAAGCCCTCCATCTCCACGCGCATGAGCGCCGTCTCCACAACCCAAGGAAAGATCTTATCCGTCACCGGAATTGCGCTTTCTTGCAGAAGCTGAAACGCCCTTTGCTTTACCTCCATTGACAGAAGGGGATGATGTTCGGTTAGAAAACGCCAAATCGGCGAATCGCTCGGCTGCGTCCAACTGCTCATAAAACGACTCAAGAAAAAGCTGTACCTCCGACTGACCTAGAATGCCAAACTCACCATAACTTTGAGCCTCCCCCCAAGTCATCAAATGCCCCTCAGGATTGCGCCCGTCCATTACCTTCCGCATTTCCAAATCAAAAAGATTGACTTTTACCACCGGAACTTCATACTGCGCCAGTAAGCCCTGAAAACCCGCCGACTGAAAGTAAGAATCATCCGTTCGGTTGCAGCCGTAATTTGCCACAAAGATAATGGGCATCAAAGGCGCAACCTGCTCCGCCGTCACCGGAAATAAATTCAGAGAAGCATGCTCCAGGTCACTGACAAAGAAATACCGCAACTGAACCCCCTGCTGACGGGCGATCGGTACCACCTGTTTTTGCTCAACCCAAGTCAGAAGACTATCCAAAGTCCCAGCACGACAATTTGCCACCACTGGACGCTTTGTCGCCGCCTCCAAAAGCCAATTTGCCGTACTCGCACGTTCAGGCGCTTCACTAAAGAAAACATCCTTGTCTAGAGCATAATCACCGTAATAGCTTCTAACCGTCGCATTCTTCTTGTCCGCATCAATGAGATAAAAAGGTTGATTCCGGTCAATGTGACGCTGACAATCCATTCCACAACAGAACGACTTGCCCACACCGCCCTTCTCCCCGCTCCAGAGATTGAGATAGAGCGTCGCTAAACTTTGAGCACTATCCATAAACCATCAATCCTAAAAACTCACCGCAGACTGCTTAGACTTGCGCGTTGACCCAGAAACCGCCTTCTCCTCAGAATCATCCGTAGATCCTGTACCCTCATCTAAATCCAAACCAGACCCTGTTACTGCTGCCTGATCTTCTAAACCATCTAAAGCTGGAATCAAAGACTCAGAAGCCCCAGCGAGATTCACCCCCTTCACCGCCCCCTTGAGAGAAGGGTCTAACTCAAACGCAACCTTGCGTAACGTCCCCACC
>JBAUTB010000159.1:0-21476 GCA_049582005.1 Gloeobacterales cyanobacterium
TCGTACCCGAATCGGTCGATAAAATAGCGGCTGGTTCAGAACCTAAGGAACTGCCTGTAAAGAGCCTTATCGCAAGCAATACGCCACCATCTCAATCTGCAGATACTCCCGATCGCTCCACAGCCAAAAATGTCAGTCCCACTAGGATTGCCGATTTGCCGCCTGATGAACCTTTAGTAGTTCCGACCGACCCCAAAGAAGTCGAAATCGAACGCATTCAACCCTTAACTTTAAAGGAAGCACTGGAAATTGCCAATCGCAAAAGCCCCCCAATCATCCAAGCCAGACTGGCTGTAGAAAAGGCGAAAGCCCAGCTCGATGGAGCAGTAGCAGCTGGGTATCCCACGGTTGGAGCTCAGCTTGGCTATACTTACATTGATTCAGCCCTACTACGCGTGTTTAATCAAGTCCCCCTAACTCCCGGCGAGCTGCGCGTAAATACTTTTTCTGGCACCACTACCTCTACGTTTAATTCGACGATCACTCAACCCGTAAATGGTAGTTTATTCGTCAATTACAACTTATATACTTCCGGACAGGTACAAGCGAACATCGGGGCTGCGGAAAATTCGTTGCGAGCTGCTGAATCCGACCTTAACACAGTAACTGAAACTACGCGTTTAAGCGTGGCGACTGCCTACTACGCTGCTCAGAACGCAGACGGAACGGTTAGTGTTCGCCAACAGCAAGTTAAAAATGCCGAGCGTGGCTTGAAGGATACGCAAGCAAAATTAGAAACGGGAGTCGGCACAAAGTTTGCTGTATTGCAAGCTCGGGTTCAGTTAGCCAATGCCAACCAAAGTTTAGTGAGCGCACAGGCAGATCAGGCTACAAGTCATAGCGAACTAGCTCGGCAATTGTCATTCCCCTTCAATGTCGGTCTAAGTACAACCGATGAAATTAAACCTGCCGAAGATTGGAAACTAAGTCAGACGGAGACAATTCTTTTAGCACTAAAAAATCGTTCGGAGTTAGACACGCAGAGATCTCTGCGAAAAGCCGCTCGCGATCGCGCCAAGGCTGCTCTAGCTGCTCTTGGACCTCAAGTAAATATATATGGGTCCTTCGATCAAGCCGATAACCTCAGCCTGACTGGAGGAGTCGCATTGGGGTATAGAGCGGGTTTCAACATTACCTGGACGCTATACGATGCGGGTGCTGCCAGCGCACAAGCCAGACAGTTTGACGCCGAGCGGGCTCTGGCAGAAAGTAGGTTTACGCAATTTGCAGATCAAGCACGCTTAGATGTGGTGAGAGCTTACAATACCCTGAAGGCAAGTCGCGAGCAGATTCCTGCTGCAACGCTGGCTTTAGAGGAAGCAAGGGAAGCTCTTGACTTATCGCAGGCGCGCCTGAATTCAGGTATAACCACGGAACTAGAACTCATTCAGAATGAAGACGCTTTCACGCAGGCTGAAGTTAATCGCCTGAATGCAGTTATTAATTTTAATCAGGCAATAGTGCAATTGAAACGGGCAATTAGCGGCCTGTGACGTGCTACGGCAGGAAGAGTTACCGATCGGCTAGATTTCAAACTCAATCGAAAATCTGTGGTTTATTTTAGAATTGCTGATGCCTTTAGCTCATTTATTACGTGAATGCCAAGATGATATATGATGCATGAGGTCTGCGCGTCCGGGGCCGTCGCACCACCGCCTCATCTGGGCCATCGGAGAAAGAGACGAATGTGTAACACTCCAGCTAAGTGGCCCGAAGAAACAGGGCAGGTCAAGTTGGATACTTTCCGACCGGAAATCGAAAGCCTATTAGCAAACGGATCGACCCAACGGTTCATCGCACAGCGTTACCACACGACAGAAGCGAATCTCCACAACTGGCTCAAGAAGAATGGGATGAAGATGCCCAAAGCCCAAACATCATCGTGAGCAATAATGAAAAGAGGCCGCGTGAACGAGTTAATTTAGTAAAGGTTTATGCCTTGTCGCCGCTCAAAATCCTATGAAACAATTCTGTCGTTTGTTTAAACTCACCCCTCTTATTGACACCATCGCAAAAAGCTGTAAATTTATTACGCTCCCACTTCTCAAGGACTTAAGAAATTTAGTCTAAGCGCAAATCTTTGGGAAGTTCTCGAATCAAATAAAACGGGATCTGCTCCTTACCAGGGTCATTTTCCAAATACCTCGAAGTGAGAAAGGGACGATACTCTTCTTTACTTTGTAAAAATACTCGTGAAAAAGCCACCACTAAGACTTTGAGGGTCCCTCGAACCGATTGGATCTTTTCTTGAAAATTGTTTTCAAAGTTCTCTCCTGGATTAAATAAGCGATCTGTCCATTGAGTGAGTTCTGCATTATGAGAGGTTTTGTCTGTCAGGTAGAGATATTTTTCAGGATCGGTCAGCCA
Organism: Gloeobacterales cyanobacterium; assembly: GCA_049582005.1. Classification (GTDB taxonomy): domain Bacteria; phylum Cyanobacteriota; class Cyanobacteriia; order Gloeobacterales; family PMM-0068; genus Sivonenia. The sequence continues at coordinate 2,368 of JBAUTB010000159.1, forward strand.
GCCGAACGTTTTAACCTGTTGGGGTACTACGGGGGCTGCAACATCGTAAGCACCCCCATAAATCACCACGGGGATTTGAATACGACCCATTCCTGACTTACCAAACAGACTGCTGACAGGGGCAAAGGCCATAACCAGTTTTACACGCTTATCCGCAAAACCTTGAGTTAACTGTTGCAGAGCCTCTGGGGAGTCTTTCAGCTCTAAGGCTCGACATTCCAATAGCAAAGCTAAATTGGCCACTACATCTACATTAGGCAAACATTGCTGTTGTAGACTTTCAAAGTTAATCGTCGCTCCTGCTAAAGCCAGGGCCGTATAGCCCCCGAAGGAGTGACCCATTACAGCCACGTTATTGAGATCCAGCCGCCCTTGAAACTTTGTCTCATTGAGGCGACCCAACTCATCAAGCAGAAAGCTAATATCGAGCGGACGATCGATAAACTCACGCACACGAAATGCCTCATGGGCACGCATCGAGATCAAAGCTTCTTTTTGATCTGTATTGCTACCAATATGTTCCGGTACGGCAACCACAAACCCATAGGAAGCAAGATGTTTAGCAAATTCTGCAAAGTGGGAGCGGGTGTCCCCAAATCCATGGGATATCACCATGACTGGGATAGAACCTGACACTGCATTTAGATTTTCAGGTCGGTAAACATCTGCAGGGTAGACACGATTTCGACTTACATCCTGTAGCTTCAACTCTTCAGAAACAAAAGGAAAGGGACCTAACTGGGTTAGATTAGGCAAAGTAGCAAAGTCCACCACAGGCTCAGTAGCCGCTGCGGCTAAAGAAACTTGTTTTAGTTTTGACACCGTATCAAGGGTTTCTTCGACTTCTGCTTTAAAGTCTTCAAAACTAGCCAAAGCAACATCGAGCTTCAGTCGTATTATTTGTGATGGAAAGTATTCGATCGCTCTCATCGCAGAAAATCCTTTTGGATCAGCTGCTGCCAGGATTACCGCTGCCCGCAATGCCTGTTGACCATTATCCCGATCAGAGGTTTGAATGAACCGACCCGTATAGTTTAACAGTCGCACTCCCATAGGGTCGTAAAGAAACTGAGTTAGGCGAACAGTAAAATTTTTAGGATCAACTCCTAGAGCACTAAGAATAGGAGCATTTCCTAGAGCCTTACGAAGGTTTCCCCTCTGCTCTGGGTTAAGAAGATTCATATAATAGGATAAGTTCTCATCCACAGTACCCTGTTCAACAAAAGCCTTGATGGAAGAGACAGGAATCGTGCGACCAATGGCTCTGTATTCAATGGTGACGGTTTTAGCTGCGTGAGCTGAAGAGAGGGTAGCTAATGATAAGGAGACCCCTAACGAAAGCATCAACAAACATCGACGCAATGACAAAAAAATCTGAGGAATTTTTGGAGTTTGATTGAAGTTTGAGAGTTTCATCAATAAGTGCCTAACTATTAGGAAAAACAGTAAACTGGAAAGTTTCAAGCGCTCTTGTTAACTTTATGCATGGTGGAAAATTGAGTGGATTGGGAGAAGAACCCAGGCTAGTGATGGCTGGCTTTATTCCAATTTTTGCAGTCATTCAAAATAAGTGCCTGCTCATTTTAAGCATAAATACTTGACAAAGTAAAATAATTAGCCTAAGTTAACAATCCTCATTATGGGACATCTGCACTCAAATCTTAGCTGATAGAGAGTCTTATGACTGAATGCTGAAGGATGGAATGCTTTTCCAGCCACTTAACTGCCCAAAGAAGAACCCCTGAATAAGAACTCTTCTCATAATGTGAGAACTGCTGTGGAATTACCGTATACAATCCAGTACAAGGGTTTAAAGTATCCAAGTCTTTTTTGCGAAGTTCCTAACTGCCAAGCCTGTTGATCGCACGTGATGCGACGAAGGCATGGTTCAACTCCGGTTAACTTATAAGAATCTATTACGCTCCCTTGGAGAGCATCAAAAAGTCGGGAGTCTAGAGGCGGCCAATGGGCTTCGGATGTAAGCTGTTGGAATGACGGACACTGCTTTGGCTCCCTGCAAACGCATCATCCTGAGTGCCATACTCAATACTGCACCTCAGACCCCACATCCTGTCGCTAAAATCTGAATTGCGGTCAAATTTAAGCCTGGGAATGATGGAGAAAGGATAGATTGATTTCCCTGATAGACCTGCTCCTCATAGAGCCCATCTACCCATTCCAGCACGGTGACTTTCTGGGCGATTGGGTCAACAATCCAGTACTCCAGGATGTGTCGTCCTGCATATTCGGTTCGCTTGTGACGATAATCGCGGTTTTCCTGTTGAGGACTGACAACTTCAACGACCAAGGCTGGCGGTGGCATATAGTGGTTGATCAATCGCTGCTTTGCCCCTTCTAGGGCGGCGGCGGCGTCTTCGGACAGTACCATCAAATCTGGTTGCCGGGCATTGGCCAGTTTTCCACTGACGGCAATTTGCGCCTTCATACTTAAGCGATAATAAGGAATACCAAGTTGCAGAAAATACGCGAACAAAAATGAGGTGATGCGATCGTTAAGGTCGCTTTCTGTGGGCATGGCAATTAATTGTCCATCAACGAGTTCATAGCTGGTGTCGGTACCGTCGTCAAAGTTGAGGTATTCCTCTATGGTCATGGGTTTTGTGGCGATGGTCATGGTGATTCCTTCCGCCTGGACTATTTCTGGACTATTTTATGATATCGCCTCGGAGATTGAGCAGCAGCGATTCTATCCGCATGGGAACTGAAAAATAAGGGCCTTGGCGTTTATATAGGGTTTTATCGAGTCATCCGCGTAGCCGAGAACGCTTCATGGGGCTCTTCGAGTTCTCCGGGGAGGCTGAAGGTTTCTTTCTACGGCATCTACCTTTACAACTTAGGCCAGGTCAGGATTTTTCCCTTACACTGTCTTATTTAACTTCCCCCACTTTCTTCTTCATCCATCTCTTCTTCATCCTCCATGTCTTCCTCATCTGCCTCGTAGTCTTCTTCAGGGACTAGATCATCATCATCGAATGCTGGAAGTGGAGGTTGGCTGGGGATACGAGTTGGAGTGCTGTTTTCAGCAGTCAATTGCTGTTGCACGGTCATGCAGTTTTCTCCTTACTAACTGTACTGATTTTAACTTTGCCAGATTATGGATTCTTTAACTTTCTGTAGGTAGTAGTTGGTCAGCCCTGTCGCTACCTTTACTTTGAAGGCCGTTTTACCTATAACCAACGGTAGATACTCCCTTGCCTTGGACAGTTGCCACACCAAAGCCTCGCTAAGATTTCCCTGACATGTAGGCGCTATTGCTCCTTATTCGCGGCGATCAAGCCTATCAACCTGCGAACTTTGCTACTGAGGTGATATCAGTCCAGAACTAGATTGAGAGTAAAGCTGAATAGAAAATTCTCTAAAGCCTTGCGCGCAAAGCATGTGAAGACAAAGACAACTCAAGTACAAACCTACGCCAAACACTCTTGACTAAGACCTTAGATAGTCTTCAGCCACCCTTCAGAAACAAACCTATCATTTCGGACATACTGAATTCATGAGCGAATGAGACTGCATCGCTACTATATTCCGTCCACCAAGGTCCGTCATGTTTATCGAAAGCCAGTCAGCTTCTGCCTGATTTTCCTTCTGACATGTCATTGGTACTTACTTGGAAGAATGGGTAGATCCTGACAGGTCTAATCGCACTATTTAACTGATTGTCATAACTTGGAGAAATTGTAATGAAAATTCCCAGCAAAATCCTGCGTTTCTCTAGTAGCGCTTGCGCTCTGGTTGGAGGTGTTTTACTCGCCTCTAATATTTCGCTAAGTCACTATGGCTTCATTCTTTTGGCATTCAGCTCCGGACAAATGCTGCTAGCAAGTCTGCTAGACCGAGATATGGAACTGATCACCTATTCGGCATCCTTATTTATTTTTGTAGATTGTCTAGGAGTATATCGATGGATACTGAGCTAACGCAACAATTAAATCTAGAGGCATATAATCTAACCTTGAAAGAGGCTTATGAGCAGCTTCGGAAAGATGAACCATCAGCTATCCCTTTTCTAATTTGGTTATTGGAAAATCCTGATAGTCCTCTATCGTTACCAGGGAATATCTCTTTGCGAGAACATGATTATGTTCATATCCTCTTAGGGCGAGGCCAGTCGGGAGAAGATGAAGCGTATGTCGTTGGGTTTACGATGGGGAGTGACACACAGACAAATTGGATACACTTAGCCATCTTTAAGTTTTTCGCAAGATATTTTTATCCTCAAAAATATCGAATGGGAGCAAAAGAGCTGCACGTGTTTGATAACGGATTCTCCACCGCTCGTCAAATGAGAATTACAGCCCTCAATCGATTTGATTTCAAAGCGCATCAAGATCAAACCATCGCTTCTCTAAGACAAATGCTTTTATCTCAGCAGGAAAATCTCCATAATGCACCCCTAAAATGAGGGGGTTTCTCAGGAGCAACTCGCGAGTTGTCTAATTCCAGAAGCGCACTATACACCTCTTACATAGCCTTGCTTGCCAGGGCGCTCAACGATAATTGGTAAATTGCAAGGCCACGGGGAAATCTTCAGCTTTTAGGGTTTGGATTACGGCCTGGAGCTCATCCCGATTTTTGCTAACGACCCGGACGGCATCCCCCTGAATCTGGGCCGTAGCCTTAGATGTATCACGAACCAGCTTGCTGACTTTTTTTGCCAGTTCTTGCGTAAGTCCTTTTCGCAGTTTGATTACCTGCCGGACTCGTCCTCCACTGGCAGATTCCACCTTCTGAGCATCAAAGATCTTGATCGAAAGTCCTCGCTTCAAGGCCTTCTGTTGCACAATATCTACAACAGACTGCAGGACAAATTCACTAGAGGTATTGATAGTAATCTCTTCCTCAGCGAGCTCAACTTCGGTTTTTGTGTCCTTGAGGTCGTAGCGACTGCCGATTTCGCGATTGGCTTGGTCTAGCGCATTGACCAGTTCCTGACGGTCATATTCACTCACTACATCAAAAGAGTAGGTCGAAGCCACGAGATGGCCCTCCTTGCTTAGTTATGGGCAAACTACCTAAGTTTAAAGTAGCGCTAAAGCTCCCTTAGTCTTCAGGAATTTCTATCGTGACATGAGCAAGCTCAATATCATCGTAGTCCATTATCTTTTGGACATTGTTATACCCAACTCTAAGGCCCAAAAAAGAGCCGAGCAGAGGGAAAAAGCCGCCGTCGCGGTTTTCTACCATCTGGTAGTTGGTCGCTTGTCCCGTGCGGAGAGTAAGGGTGTTGTTGCCGACTCTGAGACCTTCCTGCGGTAAGAGTATTTGGATGCGGTCTCCATTGAGGGTGAGTTCTTGCACCCGTTGACCATTGAGCAAAACTTGAAGTGGTTCCTGTGCTGCGGTTCTGAGCCCCGATTGACCAGCTTGGATGGACGCTGCCGTGTCGAGACCGATTAGAGAACCGATACGCAACGTCACACCTGAACGAGGAAGCTTAGATAAGCTGAAGCTGCGCGTCAGTTCTACCCCTTCCGCACGTAACCGGAAACTCCCTGCATTCGCTGATTGTGGAGAAAAATTATTGTCCCCCAAATGATGCAGTTGATCGTCTAGAACCACGAGTCGGGGACCGAGTTGCTCCAATCTGAGGTCATAGGAGCCTTTTTGGTCTTTGCGGGTAGTTAACGAAAAAGGAGCGTATTCAGAGGCGCGCGTAGTTAAGATTCGGTCTGAAGGAAGTTCTCGAGGTAGCGTAAACCTCCCATAATTATCGGTGCGGACCGTGATCCCTTCTTCTGGGATTTGCACCTCTGCATTGGGGATAGGCTCTCCTGTTTTCTGATCAAGAACCCGTCCGCTCGACGAAGAGTCTAAGTCGATTCGGCTGGCGTTCTGTTCAACTTTGGAACCTTGCTTGATTCCTTCCACTCGGCGCTTGAGCGATTGCAGATCTTGTCTATTGATCACCCCGTCTGCATTGATATCTGCTCTGGGAATTTGCTCATCATTTAAGAGCCCAGAACCTGCCAGATAGCCCTCGAGGAGCGTTATATCTTGTGAATTAACCTGTCCATCTCCATTGAGGTCTCCCACGCCCTCTGCCCAAGTAGAGGGGCTTAGGAAGAGTAAGATCCCGAAAGTTCCGCCGATAAGACAACTTCTTTTTCGAAAGGGCGACATGGCATTATGCAGGGAGGGGAGGATTAGGGAGGATTAGGGACGCGTGTCTATCAAAAGACGGTATAGATGATCACAGGTTATAACTCATCATAGCTGCTTCATTTCTTCATCTCCATAGTTAAACGGAGAAGGATTCAGTATAGACAATTAGATTAAAACATTGCAGAGTTTCTTGGTGTTGGTTTCTTAGAATTTTTTGTAACCGCTATTACCGCCTTACTGGTTTTTGGTCCTAGTAAATTACCGGATCTAAAATGAAAACCACGTGGAACATCACGTAGATTTATAGCCTTTCCACCTCGGAGGAGATACGCTAGAGATAATGCCGTATAAGGCTTTCTGCGGTTCTCCTGGGCCTCAGAAGACCGAGAACAGCCATAGGCAAGCCACACAGAAATTTCAGCATGAAATGTGTTGAGAATGGATACTGCTGCAGAGAAACGCAAACAGATAGAGACTAAAGAAATAAAAGCATTTTGTGTTTTCTAAAGATGTTCTAAGTGAAATTGCTAATTATTATATAAACGACCCAGTGCTACATTAGAGGCTGTGAACTTTTCTGCTTTTTAGCATGAGTTTAAGTTTATGTCTTTACGCCTAGGTCAACTTTTTTATACCAGTTTCCCCGAAATGGGATTTCATATTATCACTAGTCCGGAAGTACCCCCAGAGGCTCGTCAGGCTTTTGTGCAGACGGTAACGCACCAACTCTGGGATGCTTATAACCCTCCTGATAACGGTTATCGCGCAGTTTATATCTATCAAGAAGCCCCAGACCGGACTTTATTTGGCTGGTTGTACAACGATGGTGCCGATGATAGGGGACGCAGTCATGTACCCTTTTTCATTGGTCATTACTTGGCAGGGGCCCTATCGCCTGAACAGCTGGACAATATTTTCACGTTACTCCGCAAAGGCCCTTCTATCGCAATTGACCGCCAAACTCCTCCAGAATTCCTGGAAGCAGCGGCTGCTCCAGATTTATGGGACTATAAGCCTGTTCGGGCAGGGGTTGCTGTTCCAGCCAAGGCTCGTGAACAGGCCTACAAGGCCCTTATCCAAGGCGAACTCATAGAAATGTTCGTTTCCGGTGATGAGGAATATAAGCTTGACGAAAATTACTTAGCGGAATTCGAAGAAGAAGAGATTGATATTGATGATTTTGCGTTGGATGATTATTACAGCCCGAGTCGTTCGTCCTTAGCAAAAGGCCCATGGGCCTTTTTGGATAAGCTTCCTTTGAAACCAATAGCAGGCATCGCCGCTGCTTCTCTCATCGCAGCTATCGGTGTTCAGCAAATCGGAACGGTGGTGGGACCTAAAACCAGTGCGGCTCCGCAGTCTACAGAGTTGAATGACGTGCAGAAACAGCAACAAGAGCCATTTTTTGTGGGACCTGTTAACAGGTTTCGGGAAAAAGTAGCGAACTCGCCAGATATTTCTGTAGAAACTCCTGTGGCACAGGTAGTGGGTTCTACTGGAATAGGCGAACATACTGCCGTTATAAGTTCTGCTTCAAATACATCGGCCGCTGAAAATCTCAGCCCGGCGGCCAGAAGTCCCAAAGGTGTTTTGGCACGACATCATAGCGAAGTCGCTTTAGAAGCTTTGGATAGAGGGGATTTTAAAGAGTTTGCGAAGCATGTGGACGAAGCCAAAGCGGTTCTTTCTCCTCCGAATCCCAGGGCTATTGCGCAAAAGTATGAACAAACTGCTTTCAATGCTCTGATTGCAGGGGATTTCTATGCATTTAAAGCAAATATAGACGCAGCATGGATAGAAAGCCCTTCTTTCCATAAGATTGCTTCGCTGAAAGCGTACTCTTACTATGTGGAGAAGAAGGGATTTTCTAATGCCACAAAACTACGCTACCTTCGCAGGAAAGTTGTTAGAGAAAACCAACAATGGCTTTCTCGGGACCAAAAGCGTGCCATGCGCTATCTTGCCAGGAAAAACCGTTTTATTTAAGCCTAGCGTTATCCTTCGCGCTTTTGGGTACCCGCTTGCTCCGAAATACGCTGTTCAAAGTTCCTGCTGGCTCGGACTGGGCTTCCTTTCTCTGTAATAGGCGAGTAATGAAGCCCAAAATAGTACCGCGCAGTCCATAGTTGTACGCCTTGAACAGTTCGCTCACTAACCAGAGCACGGGTTCTGCTGCCCCATAGGCCTTAAGCGTCGGCGTATCCACCACAGACTCAATCAAGGCTGCTGAGTAGAATACTCTGTAGTTGGCCTTTCCTGCCTGGAGAACCTCTAGAAGCGGTTGTAAATTTTTCTTAGCCTTCTCTTTTCCCTGAGTATCAGCTTCGATTAAATCTGCTTTTGTGATGACTACGGAGAAGGCATACTTTAGCTCATTCAGGTAGGCCAAAGAGGCGATGATATGGATCTGATGGATTAGCCCATTGATGCCTTTCATATAATCTTCATCGTTGACGAGGGCATAGCCATCGACAAAAATGCAACAACCATGAGAAGACAGGACAATATCTCGGAAGGATTTATTCTCAGGGGTACAGATTTCGCCAGGGATATCTTTCCAGCCAAAGTGGCATAAGGTTTGACTCCCCAGTAGTCCTTTTTGCTTAAGACTAAAGTCAAAATCTGTGATTTTCATGGTTGCGGGGGGATATTGCCCTGAGCGCGCAACATAGCTCAAAACATTCTCGATATTCTCTTTGGAGCGGTTATTCTGACAGTCGAACCATAGAGGACCCTGTTCTTGTTGGTTGAGCGTATGTAAAGCAGCATAGCTACCAGCGAGAAATACCGTTTTACCTACACCTCTCTGCCCCATAACCAACAGACTGAATCGTTTGACGGGGCTTCCAGAAAAAAGACTCATTAGAAAGGGTCCATACGAATTATGTGAAATTACCTAGATGATACTTGTAATTGGGCTAGGGTTGTTCTATTGGCACTGGAATTTTTCCGGTTAAGCCAAAAGCATCATGTACAGACTTTAGTGCCAGTAGCCCTTGAGCTTCTGAGACTACACAAGAAACTTTAATCTCTGAGGTTGTAATCATCTCGATATTGATTTCTGCTTCCGCCAGGGCACAAAACATTTTAGCGGCAACCCCAGGGCTATATTCCATACCAGCGCCTACAATACTCACTTTGGCAATCTGGGGGGCTACTTTGATGGTGCCACAATTTAAGTCTGTGGCGGCCTGACGCAGAATCAGTTGGGCAGTCTTTAGAGAGGATTTTGGGACGGTGAAGGCAATATCGTTCGTAGTAGTTCCTCGTTGCGACTGGATAATCATATCCACCGTCACCCCTGCCTGGGCTAACCGCTGAAAGATCCGAGAGGCCATTCCTGGACGGTCCGGCACGGATAACACAGCTAGCCGTGCTTGCTGGGTATCTAAGGCGACTCCCCGCACCGTTAGCAACCCTTCTCGGGGTAGAGTCGCTACGGGGGACGACAATTCCACCCCAAACACTTCGATAAGGGCTTGGATAGCCCGGTCTGTGTCTTCCGCTGCTACGACACAACTCACCTTGATTTCTGAGGTGGAAATCATTTGAATATTGATACCCGCTTCAGCCAAGGCGGTGAACATTTTGGCCGCAATCCCGGCACGGCCGACCATCCCTACCCCCGTAATACTGACCTTACTAATATTCGAGTCAAAGGCCACTTCATTGCACCCCAATTCTGCGGCCAGACGACGGGCTGCTTCCACGGCATCTGGAAGGACGCTACGACTGACCGTAAAGGCTAAGTCATTACTTTGGTCGTGATGCACAGATTGAATAATCAGATCTACCGTCACCCCTGCTTTAGCCATTCCTGAAAATAGGCAAGCAGCTACCCCCGGACGGTCAGGAACTTTCAGAAGGGTAATTTTCCCCTGGTCTCTATCTACCAGAACACTATCCACGGGACGGGCAATTTCCATATTCTCTAGAGAACGGGGCACCTGAAGAACGGGAGAAACGACCTGGGTTCCTGGTTTATCACTCCAGCTAGAACGCACCACAAGAGGTACACCATAGTTCCGGGCAATTTCTACAGCTCTGGGATGGAGGACATTGGCGCCAAGGCTCGCTAGCTCAAGCATTTCATCGCTCGTCACTTCTGATAGCAGGCTGGCGCACGGGACTAGCCGAGGGTCTGTCGTCAGAATACCGGGGACATCGGTATAGATTTCACAGCATTGAGCTTTTAGGGCTGCAGCTAAAGCCACGGCTGACGTATCGGATCCACCCCGACCCAAGGTAGTAACTTCTAGCCCAAGCGTACTAGCCGTAGTTCCAGGTTCTTGGGTCACTCCTTGAAATCCAGCGACTACAACTACTTGGCCCTGTTCTAGATGCTGGAAGATCCGCTCGGTACGAATGGATAGAATCCGGGCATGGTTGTGGATGTTCTCGGTGACAATGCCTACCTGTGCACCCGTCAGAGAAATCGCAGGAGTTCCTTCTTCCTGCAGCGCCATCGCTAAGAGGGCAATGCTAACTTGCTCTCCTGTGGCCAAGAGCATATCCAGTTCTCGCTGGCTAGGGTTGGTCGAAATTTCTTGGGCTAGGCTAACCAAGCGGTCTGTTTCTTTGCCCATCGCTGAGACAACTACGACCACTTGATGGCCTTGCTGAACACATTGGGCAATGCGTTTGGTTACTTTCTGAATACGCTCGACCGTGCCAACCGAGGTGCCACCAAATTTCTGAACAAAGAGGGCCATAGAGATTACAAGGTTGCCATACAGCCTATAAGTTTTGCAACTTATAGGACCCACAGCAAGGGGTGAGCCCAAAAGCTTATCGAATCGACAGGGAGAATCCCATACGCTTCTGGCCCTGGGCGTTCGTCTGAGACTTCGGCGTGAGATTAGTCGAACGCTTGTCGAAGGGTTAGTCGTAGGGAGGATGTCAAAAGACTAGACTAGATTAAGTTGAGTCCTTAGAGAATCTCCGTGCAATTTATTGACCAATCAGAAATTCAGGTGCAAGCAGGTAAGGGAGGCGATGGCATGGTGGCCTATCGCCGCGAGAAATATGTACCTGCGGGTGGGCCTGCTGGTGCAGATGGCGGAGATGGGGGGTCTATTTATTTGGAAGTTGACGCCCAGCTTCAAACTTTGTTGGATTTTAAGTTTAAACATCTCTTCCGCGCTGAGGATGGAACCAAAGGCGGTTCTAAAAATATGACGGGGGCCTGTGGGGAAGATTTAACCTTGACAGTTCCCTGTGGAACGGTGGTGCATGACCTTGAAACTGGAGAAATCTTGGCTGATTTGACTGAGCCAGGGCAAAGGGTATTGGTGGCCAAGGGCGGACGCAGAGGTTTTGGCAACACCCACTATGCTTCCAACCGTAACCGCGCTCCAGAATTTGCCACAGAAGGGAAACCTGGACAAATGCGCCACTTGCGGCTGGAACTCAAATTGGTGGCGGAGGTGGGCATTGTTGGCCTTCCCAATGCGGGTAAGTCGACGCTAATTTCTGTACTTTCTTCGGCGCGTCCGAAAGTCGCGGATTATCCTTTCACTACCTTGGTCCCTAACTTGGGGGTAGTCCGAAAAGAATCAGGAGATGGGGTCGTATTTGCTGATATTCCTGGATTGATAGAAGGAGCCCATCGGGGCGTAGGGCTTGGCCATGAATTTCTCCGACATATCGAGCGGACAAGACTCTTGCTGCATGTAGTAGACCTATCAGCCTCCGATCCATGGCAGGACTATCAAACCATTCAATCAGAGCTCTCCCAATACCGACACGAGCAAGGGGACTTGCACGCAAAACCTCAGGTTCTTGTGCTCAATAAAATCGATGCGGTCCCACCAGAAGAGCTAGAAACGCGCAAAACACTCTTTGAGCAAACTCCTTGGCCTCAAGTGGCTATATCCTGTGCTACCCGTAGTCATTTGGAAACGTTACTAAGGCTTACCTGGCAGGAATTGGACCGCTTAAATTTATCTGAATTATCTGAACCTATCCTCGGATAAACCTAACATTGTGTTATGTTGCGTCTGGGCTAGCCCAGCGCTTTCCTAGAGCATTCCAGATAGAGTAGTTAGATGCTTCGTCTACGCGTTGTTAGCGCTGTTGTACTTATTTTTTTTGCTCTAGTGGCCATATACCTAGGGGGATGGTGGTTTCCGGCAGCCTTGGCTCTTTTGGTATCGCTAGGGCAGTGGGAATACTTCCAGATGGTCCGGGCTAAGGGCAGTACTCCTGCCATGAAAATGACTATGTTCATCAGCATTATGCTGATTTTTATTCAAAAGCAATTTCCGCTCTCTGTGGGCGAAGCTTTTGGCTTTGGCGGAGCAGCGATATTTTTCTATCTATTATTCCGTTCCAAGCAAGCCACCATTAATGACATTGCGACTTCCATGCTCGGCTTGTTCTACGGGGGTTTTCTGCCGAGCTACTGGGTTCGTCTTAGGGATATGGAACAGGGATTGGCTATCCTTTTTATTACTTTTGCGTGTATTTGGGCTGCCGATATCGGAGCCTATTTCTTTGGCAAAGCTTATGGAAAAACCCGTCTCTATCCCAGAATCAGCCCTAAAAAGACGGTGGAAGGGGCCGTATTCGGTATCGGCAACAGTGTCATCGTAGGTATTCTCGGCGCTCTATATCTCCAGTGGTGGCCCCTAGCAGGGAGCCTCTTTGGTCTTTTGATCGGAGTCACGGCACTCTTGGGAGACTTAACCGAATCTTTGATGAAACGGGATGCAGGGCTCAAAGACTCTGGGGACCTGATTCCTGGTCATGGGGGGGTTATGGACCGAACCGATAGCTATATCTTCACGGCACCGATGGCGTTTTATTTTGTGACGGTGCTGGCTCTTTTGCCGCACTTGCAGAGGTAGTGGTTAAGACAAAGGAATCCGCTATGGTAAAAAGCTTTTCCTTTCGGCTGGCCCAAGTGCCATCCCCTGTGCCTGTAACGAGCGTGTAAATCTTGCCATCGTTTACCGTAGCGGTGACCACGGTGTGCTGGGCATTATTGCGGGCTGATACCACCAATTCAACTGTGTAGTAGCGTTTACCCGTCTTGTCTTTCCGTTCTTTGGTGCTCCGTAATTCCGCAACCGTTTTTTCTTTTCGGCTCTGGAATCGTTTAATTAGGAGTTGACCAAATTTTTCAACAGAGCCTAAGTCTGCAATGTCATTTCGCCCTTGGATATCGCTGGTATAAACCGTCACTTGATAGCTGCCATCGATGGGATCAGCCAGCAGAACCCCACCCTCTGGTCCAGGCTGGAATGTCCAATTATTGGGATACAAAAGGGTGTAGCGGTCATCAGGAGCATTAAAGCGCTGGAAACCGACGGGGAGCTTCTCTCCTGCGGGAGCGCAGGCCGTGACCATGACAGAGGCACAGAGCATTAAAGCGGAACAACGGCTAAAAGAATTCACGGAACAGGGGGATCATTACGCTTTAGAGCTTAACAGTCTATGGGACTTGCTGATGCACTTGGCCCTTGCTGGGGCTCTATGTAACGGCGCATTGATTCGGTACAATCCTTGTCATGTTTTCTATACGCAGTCAATATGACCTCTATCCGTACTTTAGCCTGCTGGATGGCGGGAGATTTTAGTAATCGTGAGCAGGCGTTTCGGGACCCTGCCTTTTTTTCTCAAATCCGGGTGTGTCATCGTCCTCTGCCCTATGAACTGTTACAGGGCATCGGATTTTACTTAGAGCAGGCCTATGACGTGTTTCTGGATAGGCCCTATCGAGCACGGGTGCTCCACCTCGTTCCTCAAGGGGATGCTATTTGCATCAAAAACTACACTATCAAGGACGGTGAGCGTTTTTGGGGGGCAGCCCGTCAGCCAGAGCGACTGCAAGAGCTAACCTTTCAAGATTTAGATAGTCTTGAGGGATGCAGCTATATCATTCAGCCGGATGGTGATACAGCCTTTAAGGGAACGGTAGAGCCAGGGAAAGCCTGTAAAGTTCTCCGCGATGGGCAAGAGACCTATCTGGGTAGTGAAATAGAAATCCGAGAAAAATCTTTCATGGTCTACGAGCGGGGGTTTGACCCAGAGACTCATCGCCAAGTGTGGGGTTCCTATGCTGGTCCGTTCGAATTTAGTAAGTGGACCGACTTTTCTTCAGAAATTTCCAATGGCTAAATAAGGAGACTTAAGAAAGTTTAAGTTTCTAAAAACTAAGTATAAATACCCTGATATTTTGCGTCACTCTGACTGTCATGGTGCTAGATCAAAGAAGTTAGTAGTATTTCATGTTTCTTCTGTCCTAGCACTTTGACATCTGTTTACACAAAGTAACAGTTAAAAGGAGGGCTGAATCCTTTCCGGGATAGACCTCTGGATACTTTTTTTCACAATTCTTTACGTTCATACCTGGTGACTTCAGTGTATCAATTTACCTGTGGAGCTGAGAGAATACAGCAACTTATACAAATGTCTTTTAACTTGCTGGGATTCTTTAGGCTTTGGCTAACAGGCGCATATCGTACTTCCAGGTTTTCTGTGAACGCACTTTTTACAGACTTACCTGAGAAGCCAAAGTCTGTTGGTAATGTTTGATACTTTTTACTCTTAGGAGAACCGTCGAATGAACGATGTATTCACAAGAGCAATTGCCCAAGCCGATCTGAAGGGCTCTTTCCTTCTTGATTCTGATCTAGATCGGCTTGAAAGCTTTGCCAGAGAAGGAAACAAGCGTTTGGATGCCGTTGCGGCTCTGACCAACAACGCTGCTGCCATCATCAGTGACGCTGCTCATAAGCTCTTTGCTGAGCAGCCTGCTTTGATCCAACCCGGCGGAAATGCCTATCCTCACCGCCGCATGGCTGCGTGCTTGCGTGATATGGAAATCATCCTGCGTTATATCAGCTATGCCATGCTTGCTGGCGACCCTTCTATTTTGGATGACCGTTGCTTAAATGGTCTTCGTGAGACCTACAACGCTCTGGGTACCCCCGGTCAGTCTGTAGCTCGTGCTGTCACCTTGATGAAAGATTCAGCGATGAACTATTTGAAGGATCCCAGCAACGTCACCAGGGGTGATTGTGCTGCACTCTATTCTGAAGCGGCTACCTATTTTGACAAAGCTGCATCTTCCATCGCCTAAGCAAACCCAAAGTTTGGAGATTTTGACATTATGTCCAGAACTGTAATCACTGAAGCTATCTCTACTGCCGATAGCCAAGGCCGTTTTCTAAATAGCACAGAACTGCAAGCAGCTTTCGGTCGTTTTGAGCGTGCTAAGCCTGCTTTGGAAGCTGCCCGTGCAATTACCAAGAACCAGCAAGAGCTGGTCCGTGGCGCTGTACAAGCTGTCTATAGAAAGTATCCCTACCTGACCCAGCCTGGTGAATTGGGCTACGGCGACAGCAACCAAGCCAAGTGTGCCCGTGACGTCGGCTACTACCTGCGCTTTATTAGCTATTGCCTAGTAGCTAGCGGAACAGGCCCTCTTGATGACTACGTCATTGCTGGTCTGCGTGAAGTGAACCGTGCCTTCAACCTTCCTCCTAGCTCCTACATCGAAGCCCTAAACTATATGAAGGGTGAAGCTGGTCGCATGCTGACTGGTCAAGCTAAGACCGAAGCCAACCAATACTTCGATCATGCCATCAACGCCCTTAGCTAGTTGGTTGACTTAAAAGTCATTGAAGAAGTATAGCCGCTCCTCTGGTCGGAATCCGACCTAGAGTTGAGTCCGGTCTCAGGGATGCCTACTGGGTATCCCTCCTAAGCGGAGGCGGCTGAGTAAAATCCAGCCGCCTTTACTTTTAACTGGGTAATCAGGGGTGCCCTGTGGTGCCTCTGTCAAGAAGATATTAATCATCCAGACGTCTAACGGGCTGGGACGAGCACAGGGTGTGTAAATGCCCTTTACAGGAGGTTTTTTATGTACGGTCAAAGCACCAGCAACGCAGCGATTAGCGCTAGCGGTGAACGGATGTATAAGGTAAAGGTGTCCAACAACGTGGCGCGGTTGGGAGGCCCTGCTTCTCTTCTGTTCCGTCGCAGCAACTATACGCTGACCATTCCTTACGATCGCCTTACTAGCGAAATGACGCGCATTGTAAAAACTGGAGCCAAGATAGTGAGTGTCACCCCTGTAGTCAGCTAATAGCATGAATCGTTAGGAGGGCGCGTTTGTTTTGTTTTACAACTCAGCTCTGCGCCCTTCGATTCCGTTAGTTCGATGAGGGATGGTTATGACTATTAATCTTAAAGGTGTAGGTCTTTCGCTTGCCGATGCGATTGACGCCATGAAATCTGAGGATAGCAGCGCTCGCTACTATGCTGCCTGGTATTTGGGCCATCTCAAATCACCAGAATCTTTAGATGTTTTGATTTGGGCTTTGCAAGATGACCGAGATCGCACAGAACTCGGTGGATATCCACTCCGGCGTAGGGCGGCTGAAGCCTTAGGTCGCATTGGCGATCTTCGGGCGGTTTCCCCTCTTATAGAAGCTTTGGACTGTCCTGATATCTATGTGCGGGATGCCGTGGTATGGGCTTTGGGAGAACTGGGTGGCCTCGAAGCGATTCCTGCTCTTCTGGATTTATTAAAGACAGAAACAGAGCAGCCCTATGAACCTCTAATTGAAGCTTTGGGTAGGTTAGCCCAGAAAGCGAAATCTGAACCGAGCCTGGATGATGCTTCTCTGCTTTCAGAAATTGAATCTACGATTCGAGAGTATCTAGGTCATCCCACAGAACGAGTTCGCTGTGCAGCTGCCCGTACCCTTTATGTATTCACGGGTGAGGACCAGTATGGGGAATTGATCATGGACTCCCTTAGTCACCCAGACGTCCATATCCGAAGAGCTGCTGCCTTTGACTTAGCTGAAATTGCTTATTTCCCCGCCGCCGCCGCAATTGCTAAAGCTGACATAACTAATAATTTGAAAGTCCATACGCTGAAACGAATGGTAGACCTCAGCCCAGACAAAGACCCTGATGCCTTAGAAGGCGTATTGGCTGTCATTGCCACGCTGATATAGCTACCTCCATGGGCGCATTCTGTGTGTCCTCAAGCCCATGTCCTAGAAGCTTTTCGATGTTCTAAAGGAGCCGCTATGTCCGTAGACCAAAAATTTCTCGATATGGCTAGAGACTTAGCCAATAGCCGTTTTCCTCTGAGTAAATTGGGGGCTACTGCTCCCGTGTTCGAGGAGGAAGTAGCTGCCACGGAGACTCCGTTAGTTCCTGGCTTAGACGCCTACCGTACCATGGCCCGCGAGTTGACGACCAAGCCTAAGAGGAAGCTTCCTTTTATGGATATGGCCGAGGAATTTGTGGGGAATCGGGCAGAGCGGCTGCTCCGTAACTACAATCGTCCTTCTTTTTATGAGCAAACAGAAACCTATGGTCAGGAGCGGATCCGCGCCGTTGGAGCCTTGGAAACGCCCAGGGTTATGCTGCGGGCTCCTTTTGCGGAAGGTGAATTTCAAGGAGCTTTGAGAGCCATCTATAGGCAAATCTTTGGCAATACCTATGTAATGGAGAGTGAGCGTCCGGTCATTATTGAATCGCAACTGCGTAATGGCGAACTGACGGTTCGAGGCTTTATTCGAGCTTTAGTGAAGAGTGAAGTTTATAAGACGCGTTTCTTCACCAAGGCTTCTCAAAATCGGGCGATTGAGCTGAGCCACAAGCTTTTACTCGGACGCGCTCCCTATGACCAAACAGAAATTTCTCGCCATCTAGACCTCTATCAAAGCCAGGGCTACGACGCGGAGATGGATTCCTACCTGGATAGCGAAGAGTATCTGGAGAATTTTGGCGAGGATACCGTTCCTTATTTCCGGGGATTCAAGTATCAGGTCAGTCAGAGTGCAGAAGCCTTTGGCCGGATGATGCGCCTTTACGATGGCTGGGCTGGCAGCGATACAGACCGAGCACAGATAGGGCAGGTGGCCCGCTTGACGGAAAACCTATCCAAGCTCGTCAAGCAAGAGGCTCCTCCACCAAAGAAAATCAGTTTGATCCCGCCTACCTACAGCGCCTATATCCGTTCCCGGTACGCCCTTTCTTCGCTACGGGCTGCTCGGGTTAAAGCAGCCTTAGAAACACCCAGGGTTGAACTACGGGCTCCTTTCTCGGAAGCTGAATTCCAGGGAGCTTTGTACGTCATCTATAAGCAGATCTTTGGCAATACCTATGTGATGGAGAGTGAGCGTCCAATTATTATTGAATCGCAACTGCGGAATGGCGAACTGACGGTCCGGGGCTTTATTCGAGCTTTAGTGAAGAGTGAAGTTTATAAGACGCGTTTCTTCACCAAGGCTTCTCAAAATCGGGCGATTGAGCTGAGCCACAAGCTTTTGCTCGGTCGTGCTCCCTATGACCAGGCAGAAATTTCTCGCCATCTAGACCTCTATCAAAGCCAGGGCTACGATGCGGAGATGGATTCCTATCTTGATAGCGAGGAGTATCTAGAGAACTTTGGAGAAAATATCGTTCCCTACTTCCGAGGATTCGATTATCAAGTAGGCCAAACAGGGCCAGCCTTCAGTCGGATGCTCGACCTCTACGATGGCTATGCCACCAGCGATAGTGACCGCGCACAGATAGGACAAGTGGCTCGCCTGACGGAAGACCTGTCCAAGCTCCTCAAGCAAGAGAACCTTGCATCACAGAAAATCAGTAGGATAAGTGAGATCTCTGGGCTCCCTCCCACCGAGCGCCCGAGCGCAGCCTATATCCGTTCCAAGTATGCCCGTGCTGGGCTACAAGCAGGTTCTCGGATTCAAGCAGCCTTAGAAACACCCAAGGTTGAACTACGGGCTCCTTTCTCGGAAGCTGAATTCCAGGGAGCTTTGTACGTCATCTATAAGCAGATCTTTGGCAATACCTATGTGATGGAGAGTGAGCGTCCGGTCATTATTGAATCGCAACTGCGGAATGGTGAACTGACGGTCCGGGGCTTTATTCGAGCTTTAGTGAAGAGTGAAGTCTATAAGACTCGTTTCTTCACCAAGGCTTCTCAAAATAGGGCGATTGAACTGAGTCAC
>JBAUTB010000160.1:0-18956 GCA_049582005.1 Gloeobacterales cyanobacterium
GGTTTGATCTACCCCAACAAAAGGTTCATCAAAAAATAGCAAATCTGCCTTTTGAGCCAGAGCACGGGCAATGAAAACCCGTTGTTGCTGACCACCAGAAAGTTCACCAATTTGACGTTCTGCAAAAAATTCCATCCCTACCCGCACTAAAGATTCACGAACAATCTCTCGGTCTTTAGCAGAAGCCCACCGTAACCAACCAATATGGATGCAGCGTCCCATCATCACGACATCTTCTACGGTGGCCGGATAATCCCAATCCACCGCAGTCCGCTGAGGGACATAGGCAATCTGTTTCATTTGCCCCTTGAGGGGTTTGTTCTTATAGGTCACGGTACCTGTGTAAGAAATCAAGTCCAGAATGGCCTTGATCAAGGTAGACTTCCCGGCTCCATTCGGTCCGATGATGCCCACAATGCTCTGGGGCTGAATGGTCAGACTTGCCCGTTCCAGTGCTAGATTTTGGCGGTAGCGAACGCTGAGATTCTGAATATCAAGCATAGAATTCTCCTATTTACTGGCTTGACTATTAGAAGGTGGAACGAAAGCCGTGTAGTTCCCTCCCAAGGCTTCTACAATCGTGCGTGTGTTTGCTACCAACATTTTGACGTAGGTATCTCCGGGACTCCCTGCAATTCCGATAGAGTCGGAGTAAAGGGTACCGCCAACTTTTACCCCTGCATCGCGGGCTAAGGATTCTAGAAGTTTTGGAGAGGTGGAAGTCTCGACGAATACGGACCCAACCTGCTCCTTTTTCACCTTTTCAATAAGCTTGGCAATTTTCTGTGCACTGGGTTCCTCTTCGGTAGAGACTCCAAGAATCGAACCCACTACCGGAAGGCCATAGGCTCGACCATAGTACTGAAAAGCATCGTGAGAGCTAACTAGTTTACGGGTCTGTTCAGGGATGGTAGCAATCTGCGCTCTGATCCAGCTATCCAGCGCCGTCAACTCAGCCCGGTAGGCCGTTGCATTTTTGTCAAAAACAGCCTTTTTGTCGGGATACTTTGCGTCCAGTGTCTTGGTGATGGCATTGACGTAGAGAATGCCGTTAGTAGCAGAACCCCAAGCGTGGGGGTCAGCCACCACCAACCCTGCGGCTTTTTCCATCTTATAGGGCTTGACACCTCCCGCTTCTGCTACCGGAACCTTAGGTGCTGGATTCTGGGTAGCATTGATTACCTTGACCAGCTGAGGCTCGAGATTAAACCCATTGTGAAAAATTACATCGGCTTTTGAAAGGACGCGAGAATCCCCAGGTTTAGGCTCATAAATATGAGGGTCTGTCCCAGGCTTAAGAACACTGAAGACGGCAAAATCATCTCCGGCAACAACACGGGCCATATCGGCAATCATCGTGGCAGTGGCGGCAATCTTGGGCTTGGGGCTATTCAGAAATTCTTCTGCCTGGGCGTCTAGAAGACCGACCGCATTATTGTTGTTGCCACCCGCTGCTGTGCCCTTCTCCATACTGCTGCCCCCACCACAGGCTGTAAGGGCCAGACCTAAAACTAAGGCAAGCCATGGCGCAAAGAAGTTAGGTAGAAGTCGTTTGGAAATGAACATGAAAAACTCCTTCAAGTATCACGGCTGGCGAAGTGTCTAGAACAACCATGTTGAATTCTGAAAAGATTATGAAAATATATATAGCATCCGGAATATAAAGAATCAATACGCAAGATTAGTTAATGTTTGTTTACAGAACCCCTTTCCGTCGACGGAAAGGGGAACCAAAATCAGTAATTTCTACTTTCTTCTCCCCCTCTGTGCTTGCGGGGAGGCGTCTGGGGAGAGAGGTTTGGGAACCTTACTGTAAAAGTAGTTCCTGCTCCCTGAACACTATGGACTGCTAAGGTACCTCGGTGTTCTTCTGCAATCTTTCTGGCGATGGCAAGTCCCAAGCCAAATCCTCCAAGGCGACGGCTTCGGGCCGGGTCTACCCGATAGAATCGTTCAAAAATTTTGTCTTGGTGTTCTAGAGGAATGCCTATACCCGTATCTTTAACGGTCATCACACAATCTCGACCCTCCAGTGTTAAGGCTGCTATGACTTCTCCGCCTTCGGGAGTGTAGCGGAGGGCATTGCTGATGAGATTGGTAAATAATCGAGATAACTGGTCCGTGTCTCCCATCACATAAAGGGAAGTATGGGTCCCCACGCTTAGCCTCAGCCTAATCCCTAAACTTGCGGCGACGGATCGCTGCTCTTCTAGGACCTCCTCTAAGATACGAACCACATCGACTTTGGTGTGGGAACGATTTTCTCCACCTCCTTCCTCACGGGTCAGGAATAACAAATCTCCCACCAATCGGCCCATACGCTGGGCCATGCGTTCTACCACTTCCAAGGTGCGGCGATAATCCTCTGGATTAGCATCCGGGTCGGACAAAGCTACTTGCACATTGGTCTGGATGGTTGCAATCGGGGTGCGCAGTTCATGACTGGCATCTGCCGTGAACTGCTGCAGGCGGTCATAGGCTTGACGAATCGGTCGGATGGACACTCCAGCCAGAATCCATCCTCCCCAGCCAATGCCCCCAATTGCTACAGGAATTCCTAAAACTAAAACCCAAAGCAAATGCTGCAAGGGGACTTCAATTTCCTGAAGGGAACGGCTAAGGCGCAAATAGCCGAGCACCTCTCCTTCGTATTGCAAGTATCCAAGCAGTTTTCCTTCCCGACTGATCGGTACGGTGTACTGACGAAAGCGCTGTCCTTGAGGACTGGTCACGGTTTCATATCGGTCTCGCTGTGGGGCTAAACCCGCCTGAAACAGCGCGGTAGAACGGACCAAGTTTCCTTTAGGGCCAAACCATGTGATGTAAAATCCCTGATATCCTAACTGGGTTGCACCCTCACCCGCTATGTAGAAAGAGCGTTCTATTTGTGCTTGCCATTGTTTTTTGTTTTGGGGGCGAGCCACTGGAATAGACTGGCGGACGGTTTGTGCTAATTCTTTTAGAGACGTATCCGTGTTAAGGAGCAAGGCGTTTTCCATCGTCACATATACCGCCCATCCAAATAAAACTAGAATGGCGGCCATTACGGCGGTATAGCCTAGAGCAAGGCGTTGGCGGGTACGGCGGAACATAGCAGGTAAAGCACCATGCGTTTACTTATTGTCGAAGATGAAGTGGAAATGGCTGAACCGCTGCGTGCAATTCTTACCAGGGAAGGCCATTCAGTCGAAGTTGCCCACGATGGAGAGAGAGGCGAAGAGCTTTTACAGACCCATTCCTATGATCTACTGATTCTGGACTGGATGTTGCCAGGATGTTCTGGTATAGAGTTATGCCGCCGTTTACGGGCTCAAGGGAACGCCGTACCCATCTTGATGCTGACAGCCAAAGATACCGTGGATGACCGCGTTCAAGGGCTGGATGTCGGAGCCGATGATTATTTGGTAAAGCCCTTTGAGCTAAAAGAGTTACTGGCACGGGTGCGGGCCTTATTGCGTCGTCCAGTAGTTCCTCTGCGGTCTTCTGAAGTACAGGAGGACCAAATTCAGGTGGGAGATGTCACCCTAGACCTGAGAGGAAAACTAGCTTTTCGCCAAGGTAAGCCGATTGAACTATCGGCCAAGGAGTTCCAACTCTTAGAACTATTGATGCACCGAGCCGGAGAAGTCTTGACCCATGAGGAAATTTTAGAAACCTTATGGAAGGAGGCTCGCGAAGATGCATCCGCCAGTCTGAACCTCGTGGCTGCACACATCAAACTACTGAGACGCAAAATTGATAAAGGATTTGATAGCGCCATGATCCATACGGTGTACGGTTTGGGCTATCGCTTTGGTTCTGAGCGTAAAGCCTTATAGCCCAAACCGAAACAGTTTTAGGAAGCCCTGAGCACCACAGCATCTATAGCTTAGACTTTTCCGTTAACCAGCTTGGGCTTGGGCAGAGGTAAACAGGCTGCATCCACTCCGGTAAAGGCACCACCCACCCGCTCATCATTTTGCAGTGCCGTGCCTGTGTATTGATTATCACGGCCATTTTGAAATTCATAGCCTGTGCAGTTCAGAACTTCAATTTTCTTGATGACATCGTCTTTTTTCAGTGCACGGACTCCATTGATATTCTGGGTGACGTAGCCAAACGTTGCATACTTACCGTCAAAGAGGTTACTGCCCGTCGGTACGAGTTCCGTATCAGAGAACGAGATGAAAAACTGGCTGGAAGCAGTATTGAGCTTATCTTTTTGCGTTTCCATGCCAAATATTCCCGGGGGACCGAAAGGCAGAGCCGGTAAGACATCAATGGTTCTTCCATAGACCACAGGCTTCAGATCCTGATTGATGTATTTGTCATAGAGCTTGGTCATTTCTGCGTCAAACTTAGCCGGGTCATTCAAATAATTCCGCTCAACATATCTGGCTCGCTGTTCAATAACGGGACCAAGGTTCACATTGGCTTCACTCTTCGCTGGACGAATTTCAAAGGGAATATAGCGAATTTTGCCCGTGGCTGGGTCTGTAAAAGCGCTGGTGCCATCTCCTTTGGTGTCCCCTATTCGGACTTCTACAAAACGTTCTGCTTGATCAATTTTCATCCCGTTGTAGAAACCACGATTGACCAGATCGACAAAATTTCCAGCCGTAATCGGGGCATTGAAGCCATCTAATAAGGCAATAAAGGAGTTACGGTCTGGGACCATATGGACCTTGATCATGACCCAGCCCCCATTGAGGTGGGGTAAGTTTTTATACTGAGCCGGAATATCGACCTTAAAGTCATCCAATAACGCTAAGCGCACCATGTCGAGAGACCACTGCGACCTGGTTACCTGCAATCTCGCATCGACGAACTTCCGGCCCTTGAGATAATCCTGGAGGGTAGTCAGACTCTTACGGGTATCAACAATCGCTTGAGAACCTTTTTCTCTCGCAGCAGCAGGAAATTGGCCTTGCCACTTGGATTCATGCGCATTGAGAATTTCCAGCGCTTTAGCGGTTTGCTGCTGGGCTTGGTCCCAATTGCCTTGCTTGATTTGTTTTTCGATAGGTTCCAGGACTTCAGAGATTTCCCAGGTTTCCAGTCCTGTGTTTGGTAAAGAGTGGCGTACGGCTTCTTCTGCTTCCCGGAGCGGATCACCCTTGGCTTGCAGTCCTCTCAACAGGGTCGCATCATCAACTTTGCTGATATCTTGGTTGTTGCTGAAGAGGAAAAGTCCTCCCCCTATAGCTACTACGGCGACAGCGCCCAAGACCCAAAGCTTGAACTGCCCCGATTTTGGTTTGGTCGTACTCATCTAAATTCCTTCTTTACTATGGCTTTTGAACTGGGTTTACGCTCATACAACAACTTGGGGGAAATGACTTATTAAGCGGCTTTTTTCTACCTTGGAAAAGAAGTCTTTCCCCTTACCCCACCATTATCCGCTTTCTACCTTGAAATAGGCGCTTCTCTATGCCGCACATAGATTTTCATATTTATTTCATAGTTTGTCATTTTTTGTTAAGCTATATGTGGATTGTTGGACTTTTCCATGAAGTCCGCATTTTACACATCATGAGGTAGACATGCTTCAGATCCGCGATCTAACAGTTAAGTACGGCAATCGGGTGGTTCTGGAGAATATCACTTTTACGCTTCCATCTGGCCGCTTGGTAGGTGTGATTGGCCCCAACGGTGCGGGCAAATCTACGCTGATCAAAGCAATTATGGGCATGGTTCCTATGGTTTCAGGTCGTGTCGAACTTGGAGGAATTCCGATCAAAGAAATCAGGGAACGGGTTGCCTACGTTCCTCAGCGAGCAGGTATTGATTGGGATTTCCCGGCTACGGTTAAGGATGTAGTACTTATGGGCTGCATTCCCTACATGGGGTGGCTCAGCAGACCTCAGCGGGTCCACTATGATTTGGTCCAAAAAGCCTTAGAGCGGGTCTCCATGCAAGATTTTTCGGACCGTCGAATTGGAGAATTATCGGGAGGACAGCAGCAACGGGTTTTCATTGCCCGCGCTCTGGTTCAGGAGGCAGAACTGTACTTGTTTGATGAACCTTTTGTCGGGGTAGACCAGTACACCGAACAGGAAATCCTCAAAATATTCGACCAGTTGCGTAGCCAGGGCAAATCTCTCATGGTTATTAACCATGACTTGGGAGAAGTCATTCAGCGCTACGACGATATCTTGATGCTCCGGGGCAAAATAACCGCCTACGGACCCAGGAATCAAGTCTTCACCCAGGAAAATTTAAATAAGGCCTATATGGGCCAAGTCGCTTTGGTTTGAACAGGAGAGTCCTTGGCTATGTGGCAATCGTTTCTAGAATTCTTGAATATTTTTTGGGAACCTTTGACCCAACCCTTTATGGTGCGGGCGCTTATTTCGGCTGTGCTGATTGGGATCCTGTGCGCGGTGATGGGTTCTTATTTGGTAGTCCGCAGACTATCTTTGCTAGGACTGGTTGTTTCTAACTCTGTAGTCCCTGGAATTGCCATCGCTTTTCTGCTCTATGTCAATATCTTTATCGGTGGATTTATTTCAGGGATTTTTTCCACAATTTCTTTAGGTTGGTTACAGACTAAAACCCGGATTAAAGAAGATGCTGCGATGGGCGTAATCCTATCAGCCTTCTTTGGTTTAGGGATCATCCTGATTACTAAGATTCAGACTGAACGGAAAGTCAATTTGAGTGATTTTCTCTTTGGAAATATTTTGGGTATCACGGATCTGGATTTGGTTACCAGTGCAGTTATCAGTTTGCTGGTTCTAGTTACAGTTTATGCTCTTTACAAGGAATTCCTATTGCTAAGCTTTGATCCCCAATGGGCTGAGGCGGTAGGATTGCCTGCGCAAAAACTGCACTATACGATGATGGCCCTTACGGCTTTGACCGTAGTTGCAACCATGCAGTCGGTCGGGGTGGCTTTGACCATCGCCCTATTGATTATTCCTGCGGCTACAGCCTACTTGATGACTGACCGCTTCTCGTCCATGCTCCAAATGTCCACGACATTGGGCGTAGTATCAAGCGTTACGGGTCTGTATATCAGCTATTACCAAAACACTTCTTCCGGACCCACGATTACTCTGGTCAGCAGTTTCTTTTTCCTTCTAGTAGTGCTCTCGGGTCCTGTTCTGAAAGGAATTTCTTTTGGACAATGGGGTAAGAAGATCGAGAGCATGGTAGTACTGCAAAGTGAGCCAGTATCGGAGACAGTACCTCCCATAGTAGGAGAGCCTAAATCGGTAACAGAGACTCACCTGATGAAAAAAGCCCCTATAGAAGCACCGCTTCCTGTTAGCTCATCTAATTCTTCCAGGCAAACCAAAAAACAAATCGTTCGAGATGAAAACGGCAAGTTAGCAATAAAAGAAATCACTTTTTTCGGTGACTCCTGATGACTCCTGTAGAACAAAAGCTCCGTGAATTAGATGAACTCACCAAGACCGATGAATTTTTCAACCTCTCTGCAAAGGAGCGGCAAACTATCCTGGAAGACTTTTACTGCCAAGAACTCGCGGCTGAGGGGATTGAGAAAGAGAGTTTTCTAGAAAGCTTCCAAGATCTACTTAAAGCGAAAGAAGAAGTAGCCTCACCCCAGGGTTCTCCGTCTAGACCAACCCTAACTAAATCAGTCCGTAAGCAAGTTAATCTGAAGCCTCTTTGGTGGACTTTAGGGGTTTTGGGAGTTACAGCAGCGGTAATCACAAGTACAGTAGTTTGGCTCAATAGTTCCCAAGACATCAGCAAACTGGATGATACTACTTTAGTCAAAGGACTACCTGGCGGTGAACCGATTCGTCAAGCAGAGGTTGCTTTGCGTCGTTCTCTTCCTGATACAGGAGTTGAGTCCTGGGAAGTAGAAAAAACACTGGAGCATACCCTAGAACATATTAGGCAGCGCAACTGGATAGAAGGCAAAGAGCATGTAGCTAAAGTGCTAGAAATCCTGGCCCGCAACGAGCCAAAGATGATGGCAAAGGTGCCAGTGCCCCTAAAACCTCAAGCAGTTGCGCGCATGGCCGATCTGCGCAAAAATATTCGTATCCTGCAGGACAAAATCTATGCTCAGGATGTGGCTGGTTCTACGCTTCAGTACCGCAGAACACTTTGGTATTTTGATCTCTTCCAGTTAGCCATGCTGGGTGATTACAAGACAGATATCCCAGCACAGTATCGCAATCAGCCCTATCTAAATGGTGGGTGGGCAATGGTTAAATTCACTACTAATCGAGGTAATTTTGTAGCCTTAGTCGATGGCTTTAATGCTCCTCTGACCGGGGGAAATTTTGTAGATTTAGTCAATCGTGGTTTCTATGACGGTCTTAAGATCACACGGGCTGAACGGTTCTTTTTAGTTCAAACAGGGGCTCCCAAAGAAGATCGGAACGGAGGCTTCAAAGACCCTGCGACGGGGAAGGTGCGTACTCTTCCGCTAGAGGTTCGCCCTGCCCGTAAGGAGCTGGATTATAACTTTTCTAGAATCATTCAACGTCGCGTTGACTATACGGAAGACCGCTATGGGATAGACCCGCTTAAGTTACAAGAGGAGATGGCGAAGTTGCATGACAAATACATTAAAGGAGGAGAGAATCCGATTGTGTACGGTCAGATAACCGATAAATTTCCTGCGATTCCCTTTGGTCCACCAGGAACCTTTTCTATGGCGAGGATAGAGAAAGACCCCAACTCGGCCTCTAGCCAATTTTTTATCTCTTTCTCTGATCCAGAACTGACGCCTACTGGCAATAATCTGTTTGATGGCAAATACGCCAATTTTGCGTACGTCACTCAGGGCATCAAAACGGTTCGCAAACTCCAGGTCGGAGACGTCATTCAAAAAGCCGAGGTTTTGAACTGCAAAGAACCTGAGTTCACAGAATTGCGGGAAACAGAGTATACCGGGACGGCCATCGATACCTCTAAAGTGGCAGCCAGCACCCTACTGGAAACCAGTTGTCTGCCTCTACCCAGGCCAAAGCTGGTTAACGGGGTGAATTAGGGGATACCACATGCACAAATAACTTGGATATAGTATCTAAGGGACAAGGTTACTTATTTCGAACCCACCCCGTAATCTGTCATCATGACCATATGTGCATGTTTGAGGAGATGAGGAGTGTTGTACATAAGCCGTATTCGCCGAATTCTGGGCATTAGTTTGAGTCTGGCAAGTTTAGCTATTCCTTCTTTAGCCCAATCATCTGCTCCCCCACCTGATAAACAGTCTATTCCTCAGCAATCTACCAATATCCAGCCTTTACTACCGGAATTCCCAAAGCCTCCTAAAGAACCGATTGAGCTGAAAATCGAGAAAAGTGAGGCGCTATCTCTGGATGAAGCTATCCAAATTGCTATACGGCGTGATCCTACCCTGCTGGTGAACAAGTTACAGGTCCAACAGGCACAAGGGGCTGTCAAACAGCAACAGGCTGGAAAACTTCCCACCCTCAGTGCCGGTACCACCTACACGTATTCATCTTTACTTAATCCGAACCTATCCAATGGTGGTTTGGTCACTCAAATTGGTACTTCAAACAATGCCTCAACAGCTATTCAAAATCAGCCACAAACTTCTACTCTGCCCACGCAGTCAACTTCAGCAGTTGGCGCTAGCAACAATAACATTACCAGTACCCTTACTGGTAATATTCAGGCCAGCTGGAATGCATACACTTCTGGGCTGGTGGAGGCTAACATCGAAAATGCTGTACAGGGTTTAAAAAACAACAGCTTAGGGGTAGAAGTACAGCTCGAAACGCTAAAAATAAATGTTGCCACTGCTTATTTTGCGCTGCAAAAGCAGAATGGTCAGGTTGAGATTGCTCAGTCAGCTGTCCGTGCTGCTGAGGCTAGTTTGAGAGACACTGAAGCGCAGGAACGGGCTGGGGTAGGAACCAAGTTTGATGTACTGAGTCAACAGGTACAGGTAGCCAACACTCGCCAGCAGCTCCTACAAGCCCAGAATAATCAAGTGGTTGCTCAACGAGACCTAGCCCGTGCCCTGAATTTTCCTGAGCCTACCAATGTAATCGCGAAAGACCCCATTGAGGAGAGTGGCAGTTGGGATTTGAGTTTGGATGATTCGATTTTCCAGGCTTATAGCAAGCGAGCGGAACTACCACAATTTGTCGCTCAAGAGAAACAGGCAAAAGCGCAGGAAAATATTGCCTATGCTCAGTTAGGTCCTCAGGTGAGTCTGTTTGGTCGTCTGAACTTATTTGCCCCACAGAATTCAGGTTTAGGGAATCAGCTCAGTTACAGTGTAGGAGCCCAGCTTCAGTGGATATTCTTCAATGGAGGAGCAGCACAGGGACAGGCAGAGCAAGCGATAGCGTTAGCCAAAATTGCACGGGTGAATTTCATAAACACCAGAGAAACGATACGTTTTAACGTAGAACAACAGTTTTCTACCCTCCAGACCAGCAAAGAGCAAATCAATACTAGTAGGCAAGCCCAAACCCAAGCTGAAGAAGCTTTGCGTCTAGCCCGCTTGCGTTATAGAGCTGGGGTTGGTACTCAAACGGAGGTTATTAACTCAGAAAATGCCGCGACTCAAGCGAAGGTCAACCTTCTAACTGCTGTGATCTCCTACAATCAGGCACTCGCAGCCCTACGTCGGGCTGTTGGTATTCTTTAGACGAGACCTCTCCCCTCTGCCCCCTCTCCGTTTATAAGGGGGCGGGGGAGAGGTCTGTCAAACTTCTTGGACTAATTTTTCCCAACCCATGGACTTCAGGGAATTGTTCCGGTCTAGGGGCTTGCGCACGAGCTTCAGCACATCATGGGCATTGGTAAAGCCATGAATTTGGGCGAAGGTAAACTCCACAGACCATTTGGTATTAATCCCCCGCGCTTCTAAAGGATTAGCATGGGCCATTCCCGTGATGACCAAATCAGGGTGCAGCGCTACAATCCGCTGAATTTGCAGATAGTTATCAGGTTTTTCAACAATCCGCACGGCAGGATGCCCCATCAGCGTGCAGGTTTTTTCTAAAAGCTCCAGTTCCGCCGCCTGGTAACGCTTGTCCATATAGGGAATGCCTACTTCCTGGACCTTCATTCCACAGCGGATTAAGAATCGAGCCAAAGAAATTTCCAAGAGGTTATCGCCCATCATAAAGACGGATTTCCCTCTGAGGGCATCTACATCGGGCTGGAGGTTTTCCCATATCTTCTGCTCTCGTTCTTCAAGACCTTTTGGCTCCACACCAAGCGCTTTACAAATCGCCTCGATCCAAGCACGGGTTCCATCAGGACCAATCGGGAAAGGAGCGGTAATCAATTTGCAGCGCAGTTGACGCGCCAGGGCTGAGGCGGTGCGGGAGAGGAAAGGATTTACTCCCACCACATAGGTACTGGGATTAATGACGGGCAGTTCCCCAAAGCGAGCTGCAGGCAGCCACCCTGTAACGGTAATTCCCTGCTTTTTGAGTTCTAGGGTCAGTTGGTTGACCACAGGATCAATCAGGGAACCAAAAATGACTAAAGGCGCATGGGAAACCAGAGGAGCCTCGATCTCCTGCTGCATTTCTTCTTTTGTTTCTTTCTTCGTAAAGGCAAAAAGACTCTTCAGTCCACCCTTTTTCTCTTCAAGTGCTGCCTTGGTTTCAATTTTGGTGATTTTCTCTTCGGATGGACAACGACGGGCCATGGCCGCAAGCACCGTATCTTCTCCCTGTGTAAAGGCATAGTCCAAACCATTGGCGCGAGCCACCACAATCGGAATGCCCAGCTCTGCTTCTAGCTGAGGAGCAATGCCTTCCAGGTCCATCTTGATGATTTCTGTGGTGCAGGTCCCAATCCAGACGATGACAGAAGGATTGCGGTCTTTCTTGATTTGCAGGCAGAGACGGCGCAACTCATCGTAGGCATTGAGTTTAGCGCTGACATCCCCTTCTTCTAATTCAGCCATCGCGTAACGGGGTTCCGCAAAAATCATGACCCCCAAGGCATTCTGCAGAAAGTAACCACAGGTCTTAGTACCCACCACCAAGAAGAAGCTATCCTCGATTTTCTGGTAAAGCCATGCCACACAGGAGATAGGACAAAATGTATGGTAATTGCCTGTTTCACATTCGAATGTCGGCTGAACAAGGGTATCCATGTAAGCTCCTAATCTACTAAAAGACAAATTTCTAGCGGTGGAGAGCCTCGTTTTGGTTCTTGCAGACCCTTTTAGATCTTTAAACGAGAGCGGGCACTTGAGGATTCAGGTAGAAGTCAGACAACAAGGAGAACAGTTCCCGGTCTGGCTTCTCTTGGGGCACAACACCTTCTGGCATAGCGAGTAGATGGTCTGCAATGTTCAAATAATACTGACAAACGGGTTCTACA
The DNA here is from genome assembly GCA_049582005.1 of Gloeobacterales cyanobacterium. Lineage (GTDB taxonomy): Bacteria > Cyanobacteriota > Cyanobacteriia > Gloeobacterales > PMM-0068 > Sivonenia. Next base: position 12,289 of record JBAUTB010000160.1, read on the forward strand.
CTAGGGTCCGTTTCCGCCAATTCGAAAATGGTTTTTCCTTTGACACGGGATACCCGGATATCTTCTACCAGCGGTAGGACTTCCAAAATAGGCATCGGTACCGCTTCTACATACTTGTCAATCAAATCCCGTTTAGAGGTGCGGTTGCCCACCAGCCCAGCTAAACGGAGGGGATGCGTTCGCGCTTTTTCCCGGCAGGAAGCAGCAATCCGATTCGCGGCAAACAGAGCATCGAAGCCGTTATCGGTGATGATTACACAGTAGTCAGAATAGTTAAGGGGGGCGGCAAATCCACCGCAAACAACGTCCCCTAGCACGTCAAACAAAATAATGTCGAATTCTTCAAAGGCTCTCAGTTCCTTGAGGAGCTTCATCGTCTCCCCGACCACATAGCCACCACAACCAGCTCCAGCTGGAGGCCCCCCTGCTTCTACACAGTGGACGCCACCATAACCTTTGTAGATGACATCTTCAGCCCATACGTCTTCGTAGTGGTAGTCTTTCTCTTCAAGGGTGTCAATAATCGTAGGAATCAGAAATCCGGTCAGGGCAAACGTACTGTCGTGTTTAGGATCACATCCGATTTGCAATACCCGCTTGCCGCGCTTGGCCAAGGCTACAGAGATATTGCAGCTTGTTGTGGATTTACCGATACCACCCTTGCCATATACCGATAGTTTCACTGTTTTCTCCTGAGTGGGTATCTTTGGACACTGAACGGAAGCTGTCTCTGCTTCCTTCATTTCTGCCAGCGCTAGATTGAATCTCCTGGAATTATACAGTTAGTTAATTGAGACTCGACGGAACCCGGAATATCCTTCCTAAGAGCAACACAGATAGAGCAATACGTGATTGGAAAGGTGTTTCAACGGCATGAAGTAGATTTTCCGCGCTTGCAATAAAGATTAAGGTTTTAGTTATTTTGTTAAGCTGTATGTACAAAATCTTATAAAAGTCTATTCGGGGAGACCTTGCTGGTCATCCCAGAACACCCAGATAAAGAGTTGAGGTTTCCCCTTGCGCGAACATCAACTTTTGATGCAAACTTTTATTAAGTGCTTTTGATGGACTTAGTGGACTCTTTAGACCCCTATAGGCTCTTGGGTGTTTCTCCAGGAGCTAATTTAGAAACAATCAAGCAAGCCTACCGACGGCTGGCAAGGAAATATCACCCGGATGTGGCGGGTGAAGAGTTCAAGGAGCAATTCCAAAGAGTCAATGAAGCCTATCAAGTTCTTTGTGACCAGGCTCATGAAGTAGTGCAAGCTCCTCCGGCACCACCGCCAAAACCTTGGTCAGCGTTCATGCGCATGGAAGTCAAGAAGTCCCCCGTATCGCCCCCCCCAACTCCCTCATCCTTGAAATCGGTGAAGCTCACGCTTGCGCAACAGCAAGAGTTTGATAAGAGGGTTTTTTACCTGAAAAAGGCGTTAAAAAGCAGAGATTGGGTCTATGCTTTGTCTCAAGCCGAAAGCCTCTTCTCCCAATTTCCTTCCCATCCGGAAGCCATTCATCTTTTGGCAATTACCTATCAACGTCGTGGAAACGCCCTGATTGCAGAAAAGAGATACTCTCAAGCCCGTGCCTATCTGGCAAAAGCTCTAGAGACTGAACCGGGTAACAAAGCTTTGGCTTTTGAAATCGATCGTGATTTACAGCGGATCAGACAGTCTTCTCGGGGTTAAAAAAACCGCCTCCCACCTGATCAGTGAAAAATCAGTGAAAAGCGGTTCTTATAGACTTTGGACGTTACCTATTCGGCTGAGGGGTCATCCGCAGATAGGATTTGACCACGGTGTACCCCTTCGGAAACTTAGATTTAAGTTCTGCAGGGTCTTGAATCGAAGGCACAATCACACAATCATCGCCATCTTTCCAGTTAACCGGGGTCGCTACACTGTAGTCATCGGTGAGCTGCAAGGAATCGATGATCCGCAGAATCTCTGTAAAGTTGCGGCCCGTGCTGGCGGGATAGGTCAAGATTAGGCGGATCTTTTTCTTGGGGTCAATAATAAAGACCGAACGAACCGTTAAGGTGTCGTTGGCATTAGGGTGAATCATGTCGTAGAGGTCAGAAACCTTACGGTCTGGATCGGCCAAAATTGGATAATTTAAGGCCGGACCTTGCGTTTCCTCAATGTCCCCAACCCAACCTTTATGGGATTCAACATCATCCACACTGAGGGCCATCGGTTTGATGTTGCGCTTGTCAAACTCTGGCTTGAGACGAGCTACTTCTCCCAGCTCAGTCGTACATACGGGAGTAAAGTCTTTCGGGTGAGAAAACAAAATAGCCCACTTATCGCCCATCCAATCGTAAAAATGAATAGGTCCATCTGTAGAATCTTGGGTGAAATCAGGCGCAATATCGCCTAAACGAAGAGTCATGTCCTAGTTCTCCTGCGGTCACAGCGGCTTTTTCCGCATATTTACTATACACTGCCGCTAACAATACACCTGATCTCCTATAGGGCTTTAGTAGAATCAGAAAGCTTTAATATTGGCAGCCGATAGGCAGTGCTGCTATATTGTTTAAGCCTGAGGGCGTATAGCTCAGTTGGCTAGAGCGCATCGTTGACATCGATGAGGTCACTGGTTCGAGCCCAGTTATGCCCACCATTAAGAAACAGAAACCCACTTATGAAGTGGGTTTTTCAGTATTCAGGCGGCACCCAGATTCGAACTGGGGGTAAAGGATTTGCAGTCCTCTGCCTTACCACTTGGCCATGCCGCCTTATTAGCTCTGACGTTGAGCCAAGCTATGGTAACACAGTCTACCCTTCCTCCCACAAGGGATTGAAGGGGACTATAGGTGTTTTAGGAAAACTAATTAAGCTTTAACCTGGGTCCCAGCAAACAACATGACCACAGCAGATAAAGCTAGACTCGCCCAAGCGAAAATCCCAAATCCAAAGGCACTAAGGGGGAAGCTGGCCAAACCCAACACAGCTCCTACGCCAAACACCCATATTGAAGAACGCTTAGCGGGAAATAGTTCACAGGTAGGGTAAAGCAGCTCACAACTGGGGGCTTCAGGGTCCAGAGAAGGGCTAAATAATTCGGTGTAGGCGCGGTCGATAGGACTATACATAAAAATCTAATTTCTCCGCTGGTTACGTCTACACATGCCAATAGAAAAAGGGCGTGTCTTACAAAGATAATAAAAAAACCATAAACTTCAACATTTATTCCCACAATCGTGATTTTTGTTTACATCCTTTGGGGTAGGGCTCCAAGTTTATGAGTATATATTCCTGTCATGACTTCCAATGCGACCTTTATGATCGCGATGGGGTTCTAGTATGCACAGATTAGTCCCTGCACCGAACAGGGCGAATTATGACGCGGTGGATCACAAATGTTCTGATCAATGGGGAGCGGAGGAGTATCCGTCTGCACCAAGGGCAGATTACGCATTTAGAGCAGATTTCTTTGGTCCACTCAGAAAAACAGATGGATGGTCAGGGTTGCTGGTTATTGCCAGGACTGATTAATGCCCATGACCATCTGGGTCTTGATCTCCTACCGCATCTCGGGAATCCTCCCTATGCCAACAGTGAAGAGTGGGGAAAAGAGGTTTACCAACCCGACTCTTCTCCTATTCGTGAAGTTTGGCAACTCAGCTATTGGGAACGGCTGCTTTGGGGGGCTTATCGCAACCTGCTGAGTGGGGTGACGACGGTACAACATCATGACCGTGTTCATCGACAGCTAGGCTCGTTACCTATCCAAGTTCCTGCGTATCGCTGGTGTCATCGCCCTGGCAGTAACCTCAAGGGTTGGTATGGATGGGCACGCCATGCGCCCTTTTTTATGCATGCGGCAGAAGGCACGGATGAAGCCAGTTATGGTGAAGTAGCCCAGTTGCATCGTCAGGGAGCTTTAGGCCCCAGAACCGTCTTGATTCATGGCATTGCCCTGAAGCCAAAAGATATTGAGGTGCTTGCCCAAACAGACACAGGTTTAGTTTGGTGTCCTTCTAGCAATCAGTTTCTTTATGGACAGACTGCTCCGATCAAGGCGCTACGAGAGGCAGGAATTACCCTTGCCCTGGGGACCGACTCAACCGCCAGTGGTCCTGATACCTTACTGGCAGAGCTGCAAACGGTTCGGGGGCTGCTCCCTGATCCGGAATTGATGGCCATGGTGACAACGAATGCGGCTCGCTTGTTAGGAGTGCCGAAGCGAGGCGAGCTTAGGGTCGGCAGTCCCGCAGATTTACTCCTGATCTATGTTCCTGGTGCCTCTAGTGCCGCAGAAGCGCTACTAACCTGTAGTCCACAAGATATTCGACTGGTGTTGGTTCGGGGAAGGCCCGCTTTAGTACGAGCACCTTTTATAGAATCTTTTTCCTCCACTCGTTTAAGTCCACTACTCGTCAATCGTGAATTAACCATGCTCGAGGGTCCTATTTCCTCCCTGTTGAAACGCACCGGTCAATTACTAGGAGAAAGGCTTTATTTTGGCCAGCAAATCGAGCCCTCATCCCTTAATCTTCTCTCCCATAAAAAACAATAGGCACACGACGCAGAGGTGGATTGGCGTATTCATCGGTCGGTCTGACCATGAGGCTTCTTCTCTGTTCTTTGTATTCAAGAGGGTGAAATCAGTCCCTTTTCAAGCGCCAGAACAGCCGCATGGGTCCGGTCGCTGGCGCCTAGCTTACCCAAAATAGCGTGCACGTGGACCCGTACGGTTCCGCTGGAGATATGGAGATGTTGGCCTATCTCCGGGTTGCTGGCCCCACGAGTAATCCACTGCAGCACTTCTCGCTCACGCTCTGTCAGAGCGGTTGCTCTGCCTACTCTTCCTCCAGAAGTAGGCGATTCAACCGTCAAGGCTTCACGCATGGACCCCAGGACTTTGGAGTCGAACCAGCCATTTCCAGCACTGACTTCTTTAATCACGGTTACAAGATGGTCAGGGGTAATGCCCTTGAGGCAGTAACCATCGGCACCTGCTTGCAGCATCTTCTGCACCAGCTGTACTTCTTCGCGGGAAGTTAGTACCAGCACACGGACTTGGGGATACTTGCGCTTAATGCGTACCAGCGTCTCCTCACCGCCTAATCCCGGCAAACCAATATCCAATAGCACGATCTGCGGCGGTTGTTCACGAATCGCTTCCAGAGCCGATTCCCCATCTTCCACCTTGCCTAACAATTCAAGTTCAGGGTAATTGCGCATTACAAGGGCCAGACCCATCCGAAACAAAGGGTCATCTTCAACCAAAAGCACAGTAATAGGAAGAGTGTTCATGATCTATTGCGTAAAGAGAGTAATTCAGCATTAGTCGGTAGTCCTATAGCGAACAGACAACCTCCAGCAGGACGATTTGCTACCCAAATTTTGCCTCTGTGGGCTTCGACAATCTGTCGGGCCAAATAGAGTCCCAAACCCGTGCCAGGAATATGTCGCGTATTGTCTGACTGGTAAAAACGGTCGAATATGCGTTTGAGGTCTTTCTGGGGTATGCCAGAGCCAGTATCCTCAACCAGTAGCCGATACTCACTTGGAGTCTGCCGCAGTTGAATCAAGACACGGCCACCGCGTGGAGTGTGGTTGATGGCGTTGCTAAGGAGATTAGCTACGACTCGGCTTAGTTGCAAGCTATCCCCTTCGAATTGGGCTTGCTCCAATCCTTCATAGACCAACTCGACCTCACGACTTAAGGCCAATTCCTGTAGCGTCATAATCTGCTCAGCACAGAGTTCATCCAGATTTAAATGCTGTTTTTTCAATTGGGTACCCGATAGATCGTTGCGATAGATAGCAAGCAGCGTATCGACGAGAGCGAGTTGCTTATAATTGCTCTTTTGCAGGGTGTCAAGTACTAACTCTTGCTGAGGAGTGATGGTGCCGAACTCCTCCTGCGCGAAGAACGAGAGCGTTTGCTGCGCTCCTAGTAATGGGGTCTTCAGATCGTGGGTAAGCGTGGCGATGAAATCTGTCTGGGCCTTGGCTAGTTTCTCACGTGCTTGCAGTTGGGCCTTCTGGCGGACTACTTCCTCTTCGGTTTGCCGATAGCGGGCTCCCAGGTAGGCAGCGGTAAGCAAAGCGACAACCGTGATCAGCCGATTGATTAAAACAATGGAGCTGTTCAGAGCATATTCGGGAAACACTAGGTTAGTAAGAGTCAGTACAATACTTAACCCCGTTACAAGCAGGGTACTGCGTCGGTCCAGGAACCAATTGGACAGAAGGATCGGTCCCACATAGAGATAGCTAAAGATATACTCCGCCGCCGTCAAACACTCTAGTACGATGATCACGGCAAAACTGACAGCGATATATCCCGTGACACGTTTGGACCGAAGACTTCTTCCCCGGAACATACTTTGATGACCACTGGTAAGTATCTTGAGCTTAACAAAAGGAACCTATTTCCATCTCTAATGTTAATAATCAGTGATATATATCAGTTGATATATATCACTGATTATTAGACGTATGTCAATCATCTAAAACTTGATCTATCCCCATACAAATATATTAAAATATTGTCTAATTGTGGGTATGCCCCAATCATGAATTGTCCTGAAATAGTTTGAAGAAAAAAGCGTGCATACAGGAAAAAAAGTGATGACACCCAACAACAACATTGAGCTGCAGCTGCTAGATGTTCTCCTTGATGAAGAACTAAAAACTTCAGGACTAGTCCTCAAGCAG
>JBAUTB010000161.1:0-2545 GCA_049582005.1 Gloeobacterales cyanobacterium
CGTGACCAGAGCAGTCTTTCCAAGAATATTCATTGGTAAAAGCTCCAAACGTGAGGTCGCACTACAAAATTGAGTAATCCCGAAGCGATAGAAGTGAAGAGTCTTCGGTCTGTAGTGAAACCCAGAATAAAAAATGTAAAGACAATACAAGGCTGAGGAACACGCAAAAATAAGAGGGGTCTCTGATTCAAGCGTTGAATTGAACATTTGAATCCGAGCAAGGCAATCAGCTTAGTAAATTCAGCTTGCGTGATGCCTACTGAGGACCCAACCGTAACAAGGCTGGAACTATGCGTACTTGAGGGGAAACCCAAATCCACTCAAGGATGATTGAAAAAATTATTGATGAGCTTGGCACTTAGCTTGAGTGCAAAGAACTCGGAAATCCCTAAAAGGTAAAGGACAGAACTGAAGTTTCAAGAGCGACCGAGGAATTGAGTCGCAGAGACAGCGTTAGCATGACCTCTCCTCCAAATAACTGAACTTGAAGCTCATCTCTCCAAACCCTAGCACTCGAATTCAAGAACAGCAACATTTCTTAAAACAAAAATGTTCTGATCCCTGGTTTTGGCATCGGTAAAAACACTCAAATGTCCTAGGGCACGGGCTTTCATCAATACGGTTGACCGCAAGGATTCATGCGGAAATAGGTAATAAGCCCAATAGTTATAACCATGCGCTTCTATAAGGCGGTGTAAGCCCAAACCCTAGAAAATTCCGTTTGATGCGATTGGGTTGTTCATTGGCCCTGGTCTTACTTGGTCTATCGCTAAAAGTTACAAGCAAACATAAATGACTTTTGGGCCACGATGGAATAGGTTGTGAAGCGAATACCGTAAACTTTTTTGGTTCTCAGGAAAAGAGTGGAATTAGTATTATCTATAAATCTCTCTATTCAGATATTTTTTTGACGGTTTTATTTTTTAAAAGTGCGCTGTTCACATTTTGATCTAAAAACGACCGCGCATACCCCGCAGCTTGCTGCGGTTGGGGCGTTCATTAGGCACAAAATATCTACTTCAATAGGAACCTCGTTATGCCTACATTTCAAATCATGACCTGGAATATTGAAAATCTCTTTCAGTTTGGTGACGAAGGTGGCCCCAAAACCGAAGCCGAATATCAACAAAAGCTTGAGAGTTTGGCATCAGTCATCCTAATGCTTGCCCCTGATGTTTTAGCTCTCCAGGAAATCGGCAGCCTGGAAGCCTTCAATGACCTCGTAGATCTACTTCAAAATAACTACCCACATTTTCAAATTTCCACCCATCCTGATCCCCGTGGCATCCGCGTCGGATTCCTTTCAAAACTCAGCATCAAAGCCCACGAAGAAATTGTAGACTTCCCTCAAACCGGACTTCCAAGCGTCCCCGGCATTGACTCCAAAGGAAACCTGGACGAAGTCACCCAACTTGGTCGCGGAGCTCTGCGAATTCTGGTCGAACCTACTCAAAATCTCACCATCCATCTGATCACCAGCCACCTCAAATCCAAACTTCTCAGATTTCCCAGTCCTACGGGAGGTTCACGATTTAACCCCAAGGATGAAAACGAGCGCGCACGAGTCGCCGGAATCGCACTCCTGAAACGCACCGCTGAAGCCGTTGCTCTGCGTGTTAAAGCCAACGAACTGATGGGGGGTAATGACACACAAGGCCTGATTTTGCTAGGGGATCTGAATGATGTGGTTAATGCTGCGACCACTCAGATTCTTAACGGCCCCGGTGGTAGCGAAATTGATACCTCCGGTTTCAATCGAAAAGATAAAGGAGACGATACGCGATTATTCAACCTGGCTCCCCTAATTCCCCTAGAAAGACGTTTTTCCCGGATCAACCAGGGCAACAAAGAACTCATTGATCACATTCTTGTCAGCCAGGAGCTCCTACCTGGGCTGCCACACCAAGTACCCACCGTGGATAGCCACGTTGATATATTTGGCCCATTACCATCAGTGACACCCAATCCTGAGGCAAGACGAGGCAAACCCGCTTCTGACCATGCTCCCATTACCGCAACATTTGAACTTTAAGGGTTCAAGCTCTTGACTCTCAACAAAGGCGCTCATTTGGACCATGCACTGATTTTTGAGGTCGAGTCATCATCATGATTTCACTGGTTGGTGAATAATCCAGGCTATGCCTTCATGGGCATAGCCTGAAAACATTTAATCCGCAGGTGTGTTTTGTTCACCGGCAAAAAAAGCCCAGGTACCCAGGAGCGAAGCGAGAAACCATCCCAGAATAAGAACCGTTGGTACTAGAAACATAGAGATCGTCACGATGTATCCTCCGAAGAACAAAGAGTTAGCAAAGTGAGGGATGAGCACAACCTAGCAATCGTGACAAGGGTTTGCAATATTTCTTAGCGATCCCCTAAAATTGTTGTACTTCTTTACGTCTCTCTCAGGAAAGCAACTCTTTTGATTCTCGATGACAAAACCCTCTAGCTATCGCTGTGTCGCCTTTTTGCCGCAGATGAGGGCTGCGCATGAGAAACAGAAAATATGAGAAAACCACGCCAGAGAAAAGTCTTACTGAGAGAA
>JBAUTB010000162.1:0-52691 GCA_049582005.1 Gloeobacterales cyanobacterium
AACTACGGCAGGTTATCGACCAGCTTTCTCAGGGATATTTTTCACCAGAGAATCATGATTTATTTCGACCGATTGTGGAATCTCTATTGGTCAGAGATGAGTACCTGCTTCTAGCAGATTATCAATCCTATATCGACTGTCAAGACCAGGTAAGTAAAGCTTTTCGCGATTCAAAAAAATGGACTCGGATGTCTATTTTGAATACCGCTCGGATAGGGAACTTCTCTTCAGACCGTGCCATCCAGGAATACTGTCGAGATATTTGGAAGATTCAACCAGTCAAAATTGAGCTAGAGGATAGCTCAAGAAAACAATTCATTCGTCAATAATGCTGTTTTTTCAGCAGTTGGACCTCTGGGTTGGTCAACAAACGCCACGCCCCAGGCACTAAGCCCTCGAGCGTAAACATTCCAATCGCTACCCGTACTAAGCGCAACGTTGGAAAACCAACAGCTGCCGTCATCCGACGCACCTGACGATTTTTTCCCTCGGTCAAAATCAACTCTATCCAGGCTGTGGGGATCGCTTTCCGAAAACGAATAGGAATCGGTCTAGGCGGCAGATTAGGTTCTTGATCCAGAAGCCGCACCCGTGCCGGTCGTGTTCGGTAGTTCTGGATGGTGACGCCGCTAGTCAGCGCTTGGACTGAAGGCTGATCGGGGATACCTTCTACCTGGGCCCAATAAGTTTTGGGGTGATCAAATCGGGGATCAGTGAGTCGATGAGCCAGAGGACCGTCATCGGTAAGGAGCAATAAACCTTCACTATCCTGGTCTAAACGGCCTACAGGATAGACTCCAGGCCGATCGATATAATCTTTCAGCGTAGAGCGTCCTTCCTGGTCCGTGAATTGGGTGAGTACCCCATAGGGCTTCCAAAACAGAAGATAAGAGAATCCCATGACCGCCTACGTAGTCGCTCCCGTCATCATGCGTTGGAGTTCTACCAAACGCTTCACTTCATCGTGCAGTTCACGGGGATACACTAGCCAAACGCGGGCATTCGTCAGGATTAAAGATTTCACCAAGGAAGACGCCTCTGCCATTTCGACAAGCCCCTCATCGGTCTGCAAAAAAATGCCCCGGTCATAAAGGCTATACCCCTTAGCCTGCGAAGTCACGAGGCCGAAATGACTCTCGGGATCGTAGCCCTGAGACTTGGCTTTGGACTGCAAACGGTCTAGCAGACCCCATCGCTGTTCAGACTTTAAATGGGTCACTTCCCAGGCTTTGGGCAAGTTGCGATCTAGATATCGATGGCACAGGTCTGCCAATAGAGGGTCATCTGCCCGAGTCCACTGTTGAATGTGATAGCTGAATACCACATCATCGGAACGCAGATAATCATCCAGCGTCCATGTATTAGGGTCCTGGCCTAACCAGGCAGCTAGCACGGAATCAACCTCCAAGGCTCCCTTTTTATAGAGCACCGTAGCCCGTTTAAAAATACCCGCTAAGACCAAGCGAGCACAGAGATTCTTGGGGTGATTGTAAACCTGCGAATACATGAAGTAACGCACCACCAAGTAATGCTCAATAGCCACCAATCCCTTGCGACCCCGTACCACCAACATTCCACTTTCCGGTTCGTAGGCTAGGGCATTGATGATTCGGTCGAGGTCCAAATGGCCGTATTGTGCTCCCGTAAAGTAACTATCCCGCAATAAATAATCAAGACGGTCACAGTCCAATTGACCGGAAATGAGCTGTCCCAACAGAGGGATGGGAGCCTGTTTTTGGAGTAATTGGCAAATTTGCTCTGGCAGTTCAGCGTCGAAGGCCCTAAGTAATCGATGGACTTTGGTATCTTCTCTGAGCAGACGCATCGTCCACTGTTCGTGGTCAAAATGAAACACTTCTTCACTGGCATGGCTAAAAGGCCCATGACCCAGATCATGTAATAGTGCAGCACAGAGCACTAAGGCGCGATAGGGAGCAAGTTCGGGATTTTCTGCGATTAATCGGTCAAAAACCCGACGCGCCACCGCTAAAACCCCTAAGGCATGGGTAAAGCGAGAACCTTCTGCGCCATGAAAAGTCAAATTAGCGACATCCAGCTGCCTAATTCTGCGTAAGCGTTGAAATTCAGAACTATCTACGAGCTGGATCAACAAGAATTCGATGGGGTCCTTGGCATTGAGGTAGACTGCTCCATGAATCGGATCGTGGTATGTACGCGATTTTTGAGATGCAGGTATCATGGATGGCCGTAGAGACTGCTATGAAAAGCCTTTACGCTATTAATAGCCTACTGTATCCAATTCCATGCCCTAAACAGGCTGTGATAGGATTCTTGTCCATAGATGTTCTAACTTCCTCACTACCATTCAAAAATATTTCATGCTTACTGCCTCCTCAGTGCATCAGGTCATATTTAAAGGCTCTCCCCAAGGTCTAAGGCTATACCTGCCAGAAGACACCGCCTTTGATGAAGTCCTCCTTCAACTCCAACAACGTATCGACGCAGGTGAACGTCTTTGGAGTGGGGGAGGTAAAGTATTTCTAGAATGCGGGCAGCGACTCCTGGATGGGACACAAATTCAGTCGATTCAAGAATTGTTACAATCCCATCAACTAAGGTTGACTCAGGTAGGCACTACCCGACATCAGACGGCTGTAGCGGCGGCTGTAGCCGGATTATCCGTTGATCGAGACCTGCAAGAACTACAACCCGTCACCAGTTCAGACACGCCCGTTGCCGAAGATCCGCTCTATTTGCAGCAAACCATCCGTTCTGGGGTGCAGATTGTTCATAACGGAACCATTGTAGTGTTAGGAGATGTAAACCCTGGTGGAGAACTTCTAGCTCAGGGGGATATTCTGGTGTGGGGTTCTCTACGGGGTACTGCTCACGCAGGGACTAAAGGGAATGAAAAAGCGCTGATCATGGCTCTGAATCTAGCTCCTATGCAACTTAGGATTGCTAAGTATGTTGCCCGTGCTCCTGAAGATAGCCCTGCTCCGGGGCAAGCGGAAGTTGCATACATCAGCGATGGAAACATCAGAATCACGCTGTTGTCTGAATTTGGTCGGAGACGCTGAAATCCAGCAAAACCCAATAAACTCGGTGAAGTTGAAAAGAGGTGGAAGAATTGAGCACAAGCGGAAAAGTCATTGTCATTACTTCAGGTAAGGGTGGAGTCGGAAAGACCACGACTTCGGCCAACTTAGGAATGGCCTTGGCATCCATGGGCAAAAAAGTGGTCTTAGTGGATGCTGACTTCGGTCTGAGAAATCTGGATCTACTACTAGGTCTGGAAAATCGGGTTGTTTATACGATTCTCGATGCTTTGTCTGAAAATGAGAACGACCGCTGTCGCCTCGATCAGGCACTGATTAAAGATAAACGCCAGCCTAACCTGGCTCTACTGCCTGCCGCCCAGACACGGGACAAATCAGCGATTACGCCAGAACAGATGAAAAATGTAACGGCAGAATTGACGGAGTCCTACGACTATGTTCTTGTAGACTGCCCTGCAGGAATTGAACAAGGTTTTAAAAATGCGATCGCCGGGGCTTCTGAAGCAATTGTGGTTACTACCCCTGAAGTATCCGCCGTTCGAGATGCTGATCGAGTCATTGGCCTAATGGAAGCCTCTGGCCTCAAACATCCCCGTCTTATCCTCAATCGGCTCCGCCCCCAAATGGTGGAAGAAAATAACATGATGTCCGTAGAGGACGTATTAGATATCCTAGCTATTAAGCTTTTAGGAGTTGTCCCAGAGGATGAACAGGTCATTATCACGACGAACCGGGGAGAACCGATGGTCCTCTCTGCCATGCCTACTCAGGCAGCCCAAGCTTTCTTGAATATAGCGCGCCGTATTGAAGGAGAAGAAGTCCCCTTCTTATCTCTCCAAGTGCCTGATCCTGGATTTATGGGTAGGCTTAAGGCATTGTTCCGTCGCCGTTAGTTATTAATTAATTGTGGATTAGATTCAAATGGTATTCGATCTCTTAGACAAGTTATTCACTCGAGGACAACCGAATAGCCGTCAACAGGCCTGTGACCGGCTCAAGATGGTCTTAGCTTATGACCGCACCGCCGATATTTCCTCAGCGACGATGGATAGTATGCGTCGTGAAATCCTGCAGGTGGTGCAACGTTATTTTGTACTCCAGGATGAAGATTTGGAAGTTGGACTTGAGCGCAGTGGCAGTGCTACGGCCTTGATCGCCAATATTCCGATCCGGCGCGTCCGCTCAGAAGAGAATTCAGAAGAGAATGTAGATCAGCTTTTACCTAACCCTAAGAATTCTGAAGAAGCTCCAGAAGGTGGGTCTGATCAGTCTGTTAAGCTCAACAAAGAAGAATAAATTTCTGGCTTAGTCAATTCTGTTTAGTCAATAAGGAGCAGTCATGGTTGTCAGCAGAGGCAGTGGCGGTGGTGGTAAACGCAGTGAACGCCCTGGAATGCGTACAAGACGGGATGACAACTTTGTCGATAAGTCTTTCACCGTCATGGCAGATATGATCCTCAAGCTTATGCCTACGAGCAAAGAGGATAAAGAGGCTTTTGCCTACTACCGGGATGGCATGGCAGCCCAAGGCGATGGGGACTATGCTGAAGCGCTGGAGAACTACACCGAATCTTTGAAACTTGAAAAAAATCCGATGGACCGTACCTATGTTCACTACAACATCGGGTTGATTAAGCAAGCTAATGGAGATCTTGAGGGCGCTCTAGAAAGCTACGCTGCAGCCTTGGAAGACCACCCTCGTAATCTTTCTGCCATGAACAATAGTGCCGTTATTTCCTTCGAATTCGGCTTGAAAGCTGAACAAGAAAACCGCTTGGATGAAGCGGAAGTTTGGTTCGACCGAGCTGCTGAATTATGGAAAAAAGCGGTTCGTATAGCCCCGAACAACTATATTGAAGCTCAAAACTGGCTGAAAACCACGGGAAGGGCGGACTTATACTAGGCAAGATGAGTACCAAAACCCTTTTCCAAAAAATTGTTGACCGGGAAATTCCGGCTCAGATTGTATATGAAGATAACCAGGCTTTGGCCTTCCGAGATATCAACCCTCAAGCTCCTGTTCATATCTTGATCATTCCAAAAAAGCCAATTCCTCAGATAGAACTGACAACCTCAGAAGATGAAGCACTCTTAGGTCATCTGCTCTATATCGCCACACAGGTAGCCAAGAGAGAAGGCTTGAACGACGGATACCGCTTAGTTGTCAATAATGGGGTACTGGGAGGGCAAACGGTATTCCACCTGCACATTCATCTGTTGGGAGGGCGAGCCTTTGGCTGGCCTCCCGGTTAATCGATAAAAGTATTAAGGTTTACTGCCTAGCCCGATAAGTAATGTTACGCGGCCTGTGGTATATTTGTGTCGACTCAAGTACTGGACCTTCATGCAGGCTGATACTCCTAGAGAAAATCCGCAACCTGTCAAGTCTGAAGTTAATTCCATGAGAGAATTCGTTGCTTATCAACGTAAACTCACGGTAATTACTGCTGCTTTAGGGGTAGTGCTTGCTCTCTTAGTGTGGCCTGTTTATGGTGCCAATGCTGCTGTCAGTTTCCTCTTGGGATCCGCCGTAGGCGCTGCCTACTTCCGTCTTCTGGGGAGACATGTAGAACGTCTAGGTAAGGGTAGAGACCGTCTTGGGCAACTCCGTTTTGTAGTAGTTGCTGGTGCCTTTATTCTTGCGCTGCGTTGGGAAGTGCTGGAGTTTCTGCCTACTTTTCTTGGTTTTCTAACTTTAAAAGTGGCTATTCTTGGAGACGGTCTCTGGACTATCTACAAAGATTCGGTGACAAGCTAAAGTTCCAGTAATCTACTGAATATAAAAGTCTGGGAAAGACGTCATGTACCATCCATTACTACCTTCATATCCCCTGGTTGCCGGCAGCCTAGAGGTCGGCAAACACCTAGATTGGCAGCTTGGTCCTTTCGTGGTCCACGGGGAAACGATGATCACAACCTGGATGGTCATGGGTGTCTTGATCGGAGGTATGTTTCTTGCTTCCCGCAAGCTCCAGCGTGTCCCCAGTGGGGGACAAGCCTTTTTGGAGTACGCCTACGATTTTGTTAGTGGGATTGCTAGAGACCAGATTGGTCCGAAAGCCTACAAAAAATGGTTACCGCTTACGGGCACTATTTTTCTGTTCGTTTTTATTTCAAACTGGTTGGGTCAACTTCCCTTGAAGTTTATTCATCTTCCTGAAGGAGAGTTGGCTTCTCCTACTAACAACATAAATACCACAGTTGGACTTGCGCTGATTGTAAGTGCAGCCTACTTATATGCCGGAATTAAGAAGAAAGGTTTGAGCTATTTCAAGTACTATGTAGAGCCTTTTCCACTGATCCTTCCTCTAAAGGTTTTGGAAGATTTCATCAGACCACTATCCCTAAGCTTCCGTTTGTTTGGAAACATCCTGGCTGAAGAACTTACCCTTGGGGTTTTGATTCTGTTGGTTCCGTTGTTTGTACCCCTGCCGATGATGCTTTTGTTCCTCTTTACAGGAGCTATTCAAGCCCTCATCTTTTCTACGCTGGCAGCGGCCTACATCGGAGAGGCTATACATGAGGAGCATGAAGAGCACTAGCTTTCAAATTTTTTTGTCGCACATTGCTGGACACAGTTTTCAAGGAGGACGAGCGTTCATGAATTTAATTAAAGTGTCTAAGGCCCTTTGCAGTGCTACCGCTGCTGCCCTGATATTGACTGCGCCTGCCATGGCACAAGGAGCGGAAGCGGCAGGAACTAACCAATTGCTGGGTCCTGCTTCGGCTATAGCTGCTGCCTTGGCTATTGGTTTAGCGGCCATTGGCCCTGGAATCGGTCAAGGAACGGCTGCTTCTAAAACTGTAGAAGGAATTGCCCGTCAGCCCGAAGCAGAAGGAAAACTACGCGCTACCTTGATCCTTTCTCTGGCGTTTATGGAATCCTTAACCATCTACGGACTGGTTATTGCCCTGGTTCTGTTGTTCGCAAACCCCTTCAAATAAGGGCTTAAACCTTGGCCCATATGGTCTCTTCATATGGGCATGAAACTATTGTTGGCACTTGGTTAGTCACTGGGATTGCTCTGTATTTCGTGGAAACAAAGTAATGGAACACTTGCTAGACGCGAGTTTTTATATCCTTGCCGCAGAGACGGCAGCGGGTGAAGAAAGTAAAGGCGGACTTTTTGCTTTTAATGCCACCCTCTTGGTGCAGATGGCCCAGTTTTTATTCCTGCTCTTGGTGATGAATGCCCTCTTCTTCAAGCCTATTGGAAAAGTCCTAGATGAGCGGAGGCAATATATCCAAGATAATCGTCGGGGCAGTGTAAACAGCTTGGAAGAAGCTAAAAGACTGACTGCTAAATACCAAGCTGAGCTAGCAGAGACGCGCCAGCAGGCTCGCGATGTTGTGGCTAAGGCAGAAGCAGAGGCTAAAGCTAGCGGAGCCGAGGTTTTGGCAAAAGCTCAGCAAGAAGCAAATGCGCGCATGGCTCAAGCTACTCAAGAAGTGGAACGCCAACGTCAAGAAGCGCTCAAGTCGCTTGAGGGTGAAGTCTCTGTTCTCAGTCGTCAGATCGCCGAAAAATTGCTCAGCGCCACTGGGCGTAATGGGCAGCCATAGGAGAACGCGATGAATTTGGCCTGGCCTATACTTTTAAGTGAAGCGGAAACGGGATCATTTGGTCTCAACTTCAACATCTTTCAAATCAACCTGATCAACTTTTTAATTGTTCTGGCTTTTCTTATTTACGTAGGAAGAGGCTATCTCGGAAAAATTTTAGGAGATCGTAGAACGCAAATTGAAGAGGAAATCAGAACTGCTGAACAAGCGAAAGCTGCAGCGGAGAAGGAGCTTGCTCAGGCGAAACAGAACTTGGCCCAGGCCCAGCAAGAGGCCCAACAGATTTTGGCAAGAGGGCAAGAGAATGCTCAGCAAATCAGAGCAAAGATTTTAGCAGATACCGAAAGGGAGGCAGCACGGCTCCAGGAATCTGCGCTGAAAGATATTGAGGGTGAGCGTCAGCGGGTAATTAATCAGTTGAGAGCAAAATTAGTGGCCGATGCCTTAGCTTTGACAGAACAGCAACTTCCCTCTCAACTAACGGAAGACACCCAGCGTCGTCTTCTGGACCAAAGTATCAATCTTCTAGGTTAGGAGTAGCGTTCTTGTGTCTACCAAGCTAAGTGAACAAATTAGTGAACGTTATGCCGGGGCATTTTTGGACTTAGGGAAATCAGAGAATCTCGTGGATCAGCTCGGGGAAGACGCCACCCTGATCCTTGCAGTGCTAGCTCAGACTCCTGAGTTTCTAGGATTTCTACAAAGTCCCGTCCTCAAAGCTGAAGTCAAGAAATCTGCTCTAGTAGCGGCTTTTAAGGATAAAGTTCATCTTTTTACCTTGAACTTTCTGCAAATATTGGTAGACCGGAGACGGATCTTTTATATGGATGCTATTCTCCAACGCTATCTTGACCTGCTTCGTGAATATCGCAAAATTACCTTGGCAGAGGTTACGTCAGCGGCTGCTCTTACGCCTGCACAGGAGCAAGCCATCCGTGAGCGCGTGATCAAAATGACAGGTTCTAGCAATGTAGAACTCAATATCAAGGTTGACGCTCGATTACTCGGTGGCATGATTGTCCGTGTAGGCGACAAGGTCATTGATGCTAGTCTGAAAGGACAACTGCGTAAACTCGCACTCCAGCTTACTTAGATAAATCAAACCATTATTAGTTTTTTTATGGCGGGGCTAATCGTCATCTGTGGGCCTACGGCTTCAGGAAAGACGGCTTTAGCCGTTCATCTAGCAACAGTCTTTAAGACCCCGGTACTTTCTGCAGATTCCCGTCAGGTGTATCGGGGTTTTGATATTGGCACCGCGAAGCCGACTCCAGAAGAACGAGCGGGTGTTCCGCACTATCTCATAGATATCGCTGATCCCACAGAAACGTATACCGTTGCTCAATTCCAACAGGAAGCAAACGCTCTCATTCACACTTTTCATCAACAGGGCATTACCCCTATTTTGGTTGGTGGAACAGGTCTATATATCCAATCCGTGACCGAGGGCTTAGTCATCCCTGCGGTTGCTCCTGACCCAGCCTTTAGAGAATTTTTAGGTTCTAAATCTTTAGAAGAATTGCGGGTAGAACTCCTATCGAAAGACCCCGAAACCGCCCGCAAAATTCATCCCCATGACCGTTTGCGTACCTCCCGGGCGTTGGAAGTTTTGTACCGCACGGGAGAAACACTAAGCAGCCAAAAAAGACGTAATCCTCCGAGCTATCCCATTATTTATTTAGGCTTAGATACACCCGATCGGACCTTTTTAAGCCGCAGAATTGAATTACGTACTCAGGCTATGCTGCAAAAGGGACTCCTGGATGAAATTCAATCTATAGAACAACAATATAGCGAAAATTTACCTCTATTAGAAACTCTAGGTTATCGAGAATTTAGACAGTATTTAGGCCAAAAGTGTTCGCTTGAAGAAGCCATTGAACAGACAATTCTGCATACACGTCAATTTGCCAAACGACAAACCACTTGGTTTAAAGTCAATCCAAATATTCTATGGCTTGATATTGCACACTATAATTTTAATCAGTTAGCCGATGAAGTAGAACGGTCCATTTCCTCATGGCTTTCTCCCTAGCGCCGCTTTGTTGACAGAGTTAAGTTAATCTACTTTTTGGAAAAGTCTGGCTGGTCAACCTGCACTTTTTCTGAAAATCCTTTGGCCTGGAAATTAGTTAAAGAAAAGGGCAACTTAGTATCTGCAGCTGCATCAAATCGCATAACAAAATTATTTTTTCCAGACTTTACTTCGGCTAAAGTTCCTACTCTTCTACGGGTCAGAACAACCGTACCATTAGCATCAGCAATCCTGCCAAAAATATCTACATTTTTAGCAGGATTTTCACCATTGTAGTCAGTGGTGCCCGTCAGAAGAAAGCATTTCCCTTCTCGATTAGCACGGTCATTAGTGCTGACCATAACCTTATTTTTTTCAGTGCCTGGAGGACATTCTTTTACGGTGAGGTCTTTCAATTCAATGACTATTTTTGTGCTGCTCGTGCATCCCCCTAGAACAAGTGGTAGCCATAAAATCATGAGAGATGCGAGAAATAATTTTTTCATGAATACTTTAAGGTCGCCGCTTTAGATTGTACGTTGGAGGGAGGGCTTGTACCATAACGTATTAGCTAGGGAGCGTTGATCATGGTCAAAGTACTGGTACCTTTGTTCACTGGATTTGAAGAAATTGAGGCCATTACCATCATCGACATCCTTCGGCGCGCTGAGGTAGATGTAGTCACCGCCGGGTTAAGCCCAAATCCAGTGATGGGAGCCCATGGCATCCCGGTGGTAGCAGATATAGACATAGAGGCGGCAGAAGCAGACGCCTATGCAGGCATTGTGCTTCCGGGGGGCGCAGGAACAGCAACGCTTCGCTCCGACCCACGGGTCCGAACCTTAGTTACCGACTTTTATCAGCAGGGCAAGACGACAGCCGCCGTATGCGCAGCGCCTACCGTTCTTTCTGAACTCGGCCTTTTAAAAGATAAAAAAGCGACCAGCTACCCTTCGGTTCGCTCTTCAATGATAGTGGGGACCTATCTTGAAGACTCAGTGGTCGTGGATGACCTGATCATCACTAGTCGTGGAGCCGGAACTGCTATGGCTTTTGCGCTGGAGCTGGCTGCCCATTTTAGCAGTCCTGAGCAGGCTCAAGCGGTAGCCCATGCTGTCATGGCAGATTATCCGATCGCCGATAGGGATGGAGTGATTGGGTAACGATATCTATCCGTAAAACAATTTATCGTTTACGAGGCGTAGTCTTTTCGACAAGTTCGAGGTCACTCGCTATAAAACTCACCTGATGAGCCCAGTTCCCCCCCAAGAAAAAGACCCCTATTTTGCCATCAATAATTTTCTGTACTTGTCCCTCAAATCCGTAGTAAATGTTGTCACGATTAATTACTTTGACAGGCATGCCAGGGCGGATATCCATGTTTATTTTTCGTATAAAAAGGGAACTATGTTTAATATACTGTCCAAGCAGTTGGTATTTCAGGATTATTTGTTTTCCATAGGGGTGGACCGGACCATGAAGATTCGTACATTGTTCCTCGCCTGGATGGCCCTGAGTGTTGTGGGTGGAATTTCCGTTCCAGCTTTTGCTATTGAAGGCTTACGCACGAGCGCCTATTGGGATGAAATCCAGCCTAAACCTTTTGAATATCCAGAGACGGTAATCACACGCAAGAAAGATATCATCTTTACCGAACTACTAGAGCCGCTGGAAGACCGACTCTACGACAATCCAATTCGGACTCGGGACCTGCCTTCTCCATTCAATACCTCTATCCAGGGTCAGAGTAGCTATTTTGAAACAACAGGCAACCAGCCTGAATTGGAATTCCGGTAAATAGCTGTCTTTGCTAGGGAATAATACGCAATTGGGTAGGGTTCTTTCCTACCTTAATTGTTTTTCTATCTAAATCCTTAGAGCTTGCCCGATTAATCACCGTTACTTCGCCTCGTCCAGGATGTGTAACATACAAATTCCCTTGAGGATCTACATCAATGGCATTGATTGGATTCCTAAAACTCAGGGAAGCTTCAGGGATTAAGTTAAATTTATTGATATCGATCACCGATATTTGATTCAAGGTAGAATCCCCCAGGTATAAACGCCCGGATTTAGCATCCATAGCTATCAATCCAGGATTGACAGATCGGCCTAAAAAATTCGGATCTTGGAGTGAAAGCTTCTTTTGGACTTGGACGGTCTCACCATCCAAAACGTACAAAGTGGACTTCATCGCAACAAAAAGGCGACCCGTGGCAGCATCCAAGGCACTCGGGGCAAGAAATGCACTATCTCCCAAGGGTATATTGGCTACTTCTTTGAGACTACGCGTATCATAAACCCTAACCAAACCCTTAGAAGGGTCTACCATCCACAAACGGAAACGGGACTCATCCAGTGCCAGCGTAGGGCTGAGTAAATAGGCGTCGGCTGGTCCGAGGTCTATTGTGGATAGGAGCTGCAAGTCTTTGCGATTGAGGACAGTCAATCGGTTCGAGCGTCCATGAACTACATAGATATACGCTTTGCCGACCACAAAATCAGTGGGGTTAGCAGAAATCCGTACAGACTTAGCCGCAGCATCCTCTGCCTTCTGCAGCACATAAAGACGGTTCCCTGTTCCATCCAGAACAAAAACCTGAGTACCCTCTAATCTGATTTGCGTGGGAACCAGCCCAACCTCACTACTTTTACGCTCCTGCCCTTGATTCAGGTCATACCAGCGTACAAGCGGTGTGTTGTTATCCAAGAGAACCAGTTCCGCAGCTTGTGCAGGAAGAAAAAGCGAAGTTACCAGCAATAAGCTATTTACGGCCAAGCAACTTTTGAAAAAGAGGAACAACCTGAAATTTCTCTGCGGCAAACTGAGTTTTGGAAGCATCAATTAGCTTTTCTCAGAGGTCATAATTCTTTCTTTTACGCGGGTTCTCTTCCCGACACGGTCACGCAGATAGTAAAGTTTGGCACGACGTACCATCCCTCTACGGGTCACGGTGAGTGAATCGATCGAAGGAGCATGGAGCATGAAGACCCGCTCCACTCCAATACCTTGGAAAATTTTACGTACCGTAATCGTCCGATTGATACCGCTGCCGCGCTCAGCAATAATGGTCCCTTCATAGGCTTGAAGACGCTCCTTATTCCCTTCTTTAATCCGGACATTAATGCGGACCGTATCGCCCACTCGGAAACTAGGCAGGTCAGTTCGTAGATATTCAGCTTCAATCTCGCGGAGAATCGTATCTCCTGATTTCTTTACAGGGGCAGTATTAGCACCCTCTATAGTTTCAGCGCTCATCAGGCTTGGCTCATAGACACAATCCCTAATAATACGGGAGCCTAGCTCTCCTGACAAGCTGAGTCTTATCTTAAAAGCTCAGCCTTGAGGTTGAAACAGGTCTGGGAAGGTAGCCCCCACATCCGGATGAATGAGCTGATGGTTCTGCACATTCACTCCTAGGCTAAGAGCATGATCTTGCTCAAAGGCTTGATGACCCCAATTGGCCAATTTTAAGACATAGGGCAAGGTGCTGTTATTGAGCGCCTGCGTGGCCGTCCAGGGAACTGCTCCTGGCATATTCGGCACACCATAGTGTACGACCCCCTTTTCTACATAAGTGGGGATTGTATGGGAGGTAGGACGGATTGTTTCAATACAGCCCCCTTGGTCTACTGCCACATCTACAATTACGGAACCCGCTGCCATAGCCCCCACCAATGCTCTATCAACGAGGGTGGGTGGACGTCGGCCTGGAACCAAAACTGCTCCAATCAGAAGATCGGCCTCTGGAACTAAGTGCGCAATATTGGCAGAGTTGCTATGGAGCAGTTCTAGATCATGACCAAATAGGGTCTCTAAAGAGGAAAGACGGTCCACATTGATATCGAGAAGAGCTACCCGTGCGCCCATCCCCACGGCAATACGCGCCGCTTCTGTGCCTACGACTCCTCCCCCCAAGATTACAACCCGGCCCGCACGTACGCCAGGAACCCCACCTAATAAAACACCGCGCCCTCCCTGTTGTCGCTCTAAGAAATGGGCTCCGAACTGGGAGGCCAAACGCCCAGCAATCACACTCATCGGAGCTAGCAAGGGCAATTTTTTGTCTGGGAGCTCCACCGTTTCATAGGCAATAGCAGTCACACCACTCTGTATTAATTTCTCTGTCAAGGTCCGGTTTGCTGCCAAATGTAGATAGGTAAACAGCAAATGCTCTTTTTGAAGGAAGTCATACTCTTGGGTGAGCGGTTCTTTTACTTTAACCACCAGCTCAGGACTCCAAGCCTCTTTTGCAGTAGTGACGATCTTGGCGCCCACTTTTTCATAGGTGTCATCTGAAAATCCAGAGCCGATTCCAGCACCTGTTTCCACAAAAACTTGGTGTCCCTTTTCTTGTAGAGCCCGCACACTACTGGGACTTAAACCCACCCGAAATTCTTGGTCTTTTACTTCTCTTGGAACACCAATTTCCATCCGTAACCTCTCTTTAGTAGCGCTAAGGCTCACCGTATCAACAATAATGGAAGAAGCCTCTGGACCTTACTATGCCCGCCAAGAAAAAAGAACAGTCCAAATCACCCAAAGTCACTCTGCCTGCCCTCGCGCCTGGAGAAGTGGGTAAACTGACGACGGCACAAGTATTTGAAGCCTTAGACGCACTGGTCATAGTGGATGGGCGTAGCAAAGGAGAACGGCGTCTCACAGGGATTATTGATTCTGTGATGTTCAACCCGAAAACCAAAGGTAATGAATTTTCAAGAAACAAACCTATCGTCACGGTTAGCTGGTTTGGTCTGCGCAGTTTAGTCTTGGCCTATGCCCTCAGAAAACGGGGTTTTAAAGTGTATGACATGGAAGGCGGGCTGTTCCGCTGGCTATTAGAAAAGCGCCCCGCTGCTCAGTTATTTGATTAATTCCCTATGCTTTTACCCTTGATTCTTGCCTCCAACTCCCCGAGACGCAAAGAACTCCTTACGCAAGCCGGAATCCCTTTTGAGGTAGTTCCCAGCCTTTATGAAGAACATAATCACCCTGGTATCCTTCCAGCCCAACTGGTAGAAGAACAGGCGTTGGGTAAAGCCTTAGAAGTTGCTCATCGGTATCCCGAAAGAACGATATTGGGAGCTGATACGCTTGTTGCCCTGGACCAAAGTATCCTCGGAAAACCCAAGAATGCCCAAGAAGCCCATGCTATGTTGACTGAAATTCAAGGTCGATGGCATGAAGTCTACACAGGCATCGCTCTGGTTTATGGGAAGTATGGCAGTGCCCAAAAAACCCATGTCCAGACCACCAAAGTTCACCTGCGGGCTCTCAGTCCTCAAGAAATTACGGACTACATAGCCACCCAAGAGCCCATGGATAAGGCAGGAGCCTACGCGATTCAGGGTTATGGAGCCCTTTTAGTGGATGCTATAGAAGGGTGTTACACCAATGTAGTAGGCCTTTCTCTTCCCGTGGTGTGGGACTTATTGCAACCTTTTGGGTGGCGTCCTTTTGAAACGGCAAAATAGCCTTAAAGAATCGTGAAAAAACGAACGCTCCGGAGAAAAATTAGGGAATCTTGGAGAAGTCATATAAAACACGAACATAAATTCTGTGAGCACTCCTATCTCAAAAACTACCCTTGACTATCGAGATGTCTATCCCTGTCCTATTTGCAGGCATGGTGACCTCTCTGCGTTGCTGATGACGGAGGCATTTTCCTGTAACTTCTGTCGGCATATTTTTACAGCCAATATCGAAGAGAATACCGTCCGCGTCGAAGATAGTTCCCAGCCTCTAAACTGGCGCTGGAATGGGCGCTCCTGGCAAGCCGTCCATCGGGATGACCTAGACCTCACGTTAGTTCTCTGGATTATCGGCGTAGTGCTGATTGTCTTTCCGCCATCTCTGGTCCATGTAATCTGTCAATCTATACGTCCACCGTTTGCAGCCTTAACTTCCCTGGTGTGGACCACGGTGACTTTTTTGTTCCACACCACCTTAGTCCTGTGGCTTTTGGCAGAGCATTACCACTTTGCGCCCTATGTTTCCGGGAAAGCCCAATTCCGCACCTGGCTAGATAGAAGAGCAGAAAAACGCTGAGCACGTATCTGTGCTAGGTGCTTGCTCCCCAATCAATAAGGGCATCAAACTGGGCCGATGAGATAAAGTTCAATTTCCATAGGATCATGAGAAGCGGGCCGCGCTCTCTCTTTTGAAATTTGTGCGCTAAAGAAAGCTCCTCTTTGCTGACGATGTTACAGTCGAGGAGATGGCGTTCCAGCTTATTTTGGCTAGTCTGCGGCGAAGTGGGCTGTTCCATATGATTTTGTAGTGGATCGAGTGTGTATCATGTTCTGATTTTTGTAAAGGGAGATTTTTAATGGTTTTCCAAGTTGGCGACTCAGTTCGTTTAACTGCGAGTCCGCCCTATCTCAAGACAGCAGAGCCGATGCCAATTATGAAACCTGCCACTATAGTACCCATTGGTTCCATAGGCATAATCCTTGACCGCAAGCCCGGAGGCTATTGGGCGGTCCGGTTCGAACGAGGCGCATACCTTTTAGAAGAACAATACCTGAGTGTTCTCTAGTCTTCGTCTTCCTCCAGTTCTAAAAGATGTACGTAGGGTTTTACAAGGTCAGGGCGGATGTATTGAAGCCGCTTGAGTTGCTCCCAGTCTTTAAGAGAGTCAAAAATAGTAGTGTACTCATCAGCTTCCAAACGAGAAGCCAACTGGGCTACTTCTTGAGCAGTCCACGACACAATATTTTTAGTCATTGGCTCAGAACTCATCACCCATTCTCCAACACCGAATCAGGTACGAATTATAACTAAAGTTACTGTTTTATAAAATATGTTTTTGAATTGTCTAAAAATCTGCTCTCTCTATTGAAATATTTATAGGAGTATTCCTGCCAATTCAGTCACACATCGGACTCCCGAGGGGAGCTGATCCGGTTGAGCCCCATCACGCTTAACCCAAGCAACAGGAAGACCTGCGCTCAGAGCGCCCATTACGTCATCCTGCCAAGAATCTCCCACATGCAAAACTTCATTAGCTTTCATCCCCAGCAGGTTTAAACAGATTCTAAATATTTTGGAATCGGGCTTAGCAGCTCCTGCTAGAGAAGAATGGATGATAGCGCTGAAGAAATGGTCCAAATTCAGTCCTTCCAAAACATGGATCAAGCGTTTATCAAAGTTGGAAACGATTGCGAGTTGCACTTCTTGTTGTTGCCATTGTTCTAACACCTCAGCGACTTCAGGATATAGGTCCCAAGCCTGTGGAGTGTCATAGTACTGCCAGACTTCTTCAAAAAATGAATCAAAATCGGCAAACTCTTCTTTGAAAACCGCTCGTACCAATTCGCCCCACCATTTTTTTTCAGCGAATTCCCACTGAGCCGGTGTATGCGTTTTATAGACAACCCTGGGAAGAGAGGAAAAGACAGCTGTGAATTGTTGGTCTAGTATTGTCGCGTCTCGTGCAATGCCATAGGCGCGGGCGATACGGGCATAAGTCTCGCCCACAGGCTCTACAGGATGGATCAGGGTCCCTACTGCATCTAGAAGAATGGCTTTAGGCATATGCAGTAGTGTACGTCCGTTTGCCTAAGGCACAGGTCATAATTAGACCATGAAAATTCGTCGTCGTCCTTCCTACCCTTCTATTGCCGTTGAGCGTTTGACCTTTCAGCTAAATCTCTCGAAAGAAGACCAGCCTCAGAACATCCTGGAAGAGATTGTTTGGCATAAGGATGGAGAAATCGAGAAAGAACGGGAGTTTTTTCCCATTCATCGCCTGCAGAAACAGCTCCAGGTTGCACCGCCTGTCCAAGACTTTAGGGAGGCTTTAGTACAAAGTCCTCATCCAGTAGCATTGATTGCTGAAGTAAAAAAAGCTTCTCCCAGTAAGGGACTTTTGCGTGAAGACTTTGATGCCGTGGAAATTGCCCTAGCCTATGACCTGGGAGGAGCCGATGCTCTTTCGGTCCTCACCGACGAAAACTTCTTTCAGGGTAGTTTTGAAAACCTGGCGCGTGTCCGTGAGGCTGTGCCACGGCCTACGCTTTGTAAAGACTTCATACTCAGTCCCTATCAGATATACAAGGCCCGCTGTCATGGGGCTGATGCCATTTTGCTGATTGTGGCAGTACTCTCAGACCAAGACCTCAAATACCTGGGTAAAATCGCTCGTAGTCTGGGAATGGCCGTCCTTGTAGAAGTTCATGATTTGGAGGAACTAGATCGAGCCTTGGCGTTAGAGGACCTGGATTTACTGGGTATTAATAACCGTAACTTAGAAGATTTCACCGTGGACCTCGACACTACGAAACAACTGTTGGATCAACGGAGGGAAATTCTCCAGAAAAGAGATATTCTCGTAGTCTCCGAGTCAGGCATTCACCATCCTGAAGACCTCCTGTTCCTCGCTAAACAAGGCGTAGGGGCTGTCCTTGTCGGAGAATCGCTTGTAACCCAAGCAGACCCCAAACAAGCCGTCCTCAACCTCCTCTTCAGGAATCCATAACCGTATGTTCGTTCCGACTCCAGCGCACATTCTCTACAAGACACTGCTCACGTTACTGGAAAGAATGACTGTCGATGCGGTCTCCAAAGGAGACCCTGAAAGTTTGGCCCAGGTGCAAGAAATCATTCGTTCCTTGCGCAAAGCCCTCTCCCTCCAGAAATCTTTGGAGGCACGTTGGGAATCTAAAGGATTGATGGTAGACCATCGTTGGTACTGAGTTTGGGCTAACCCTGAAGCACCTTACCAAGAATTCCCAATCCTGAAAGCAGTTGAAGGGTAAGCAGCAACATAACAGCACCATTGAGCGCAAGGTGGACTGGGCGTGCCCATGATTTACGGCGGAACCCCAAAATCACAGCAGCACTGGCGATGACAAGGACCACCAGCACTCTAGCGGCGGTTTCATGAGGGGTGCCATCTAAAATGTCTTCTAGCTTTGGTATTTGTTTCTCCAAGATTCCTGTAATCACCGTACCTCCGATCAGAGAAGCAATACTCAGGCCAATCAGGACATAGCCCAATTGCTGGTGTCTCTTTTGAATAGCTAAGATTTGGGGTGGACTTGGCCTATCGGCTCCTTTGCTTAGCCGCGCTTGACGATAACGCCAACCATAAAATGCTGCGGTTCCTGCGATGGCTGCCGTCGTCAGACCAATCAAAGGATGACCTAATGCAAGCGGATTCAATGCCATAAGGTTAAATACCTACTTAGGGGTTCGTTGAATTTGTTGATTTGTTTTCACATGCTAGTGCGGAATTATGAGATCAAAGTGAAATATCTGGGCTAATTCCACATCTCGACTAAACTCAGAGGTCCCCTAACTATCTCTCGACGAAGCAGGTTTTCCAAAGAGCTTACACCTCTTGATGCCATATGGTCTCTAAAGTTCCATTCGCTGCTTTTTTATCAATCAGAACGATGCCTTGAGCTTTTAAAGCATTGCGAATACGATCAGCTTCAGCAAAGTTCTTCTCTGCTTTGGCCTTGGCTCGTAGAGCTATTTGTTCTTGGATCTCATCGTCAAATTTCGGCGATGAGCCAGAAATAGTCATGCTACCGGGACTTTTTAAGCCGAGCACTCCTGCCAGTTCCTTCAGCGTTTGCCATTCCTGCATCAGCGCTTCTAAGTTTTCAACCGTGCCACCATGCACTTTGATATTGCGCGCTTTCACCAAAGGCTTTGCTAATTCAAACAGCAAAGCTAAAGCTTCAGAAGTATTGAAGTCATCATCCATCGCTTCCTGAAAACGTTCTTGATAGGACGATAGTGAGGCTGGAGAACGCTCTGCAGAAAATTCTTGCTCGCCAAATAGCAAAGCATCGCGAATTGTTTCCCAACCTTTGGCGGCAGCATCTAGGGCTGTATCTGTGAAATCAATTGGGGCACGGTAATGGGTTTGGAGCATGAATAGCCTGACAGCCATCGGGTCATAGTTTTTGATGAGTTCCCGAATCGTGGTGAAATTGCCCAAAGACTTGGACATTTTTTCGCTATTGATCCGGATAAAGCCGTTATGCATCCAGTATTTGGCTAAAGGCTTACCCGTCATTGCTTCCGATTGGGCAATCTCATTTTCATGGTGGGGAAACTGTAAGTCTTCCCCTCCCGCATGAATATCGATCGAATCACCCAGGCATTTTTGGACCATGGCAGAGCATTCAATATGCCATCCGGGGCGACCATCACCAAAAGGGGATTCAAAACTGGGTTCTCCTGGCTTGGCATCCTTCCACAGTGCAAAATCTAAGGGGTCTTCTTTTTGGGCTGTCTGCTGTTCTTCTACCCGCGTACTAGCCCCATTTCGTAATTGGTCCGGATGTTTGCCAGACAGCTTTCCATAACCAGAGAACTTACGGACGCGATAGTACACATCGCCATTGGATTTGTACGCATACTCTTGATCGATCAACCCTTGAATGAAGGCACTAATGTCAGGCAAATACTCGGTGGCTCGTGGAGTAACATCCGGATTAAGGATATTCAAAGCCTCCATATCTTCCCAATAGGCTTTGATATTGGTTTCGGCGACCTCGTGCCAGTCGCGGTTTTCCTCTTGGGCACGCCTGATAATTTTGTCGTCAATGTCCGTAAAATTTTGGACATAGGTAACGTCGTAGCCGCGCCAGGTTAGATAGCGCCGCACCGTATCCCACACGATATATGCCCGTCCATGTCCCAGGTGGGAAAGGTCATACACCGTGACACCGCAGACGTACATTTTGACTTGCCCTGGGGTGAGTGGTTCAAAAAGTTCTTTGCGACGGCTAAGGGTGTTGTAAAGGACAAGCGCCATTTTTCTGCTACATAAGACAAATACTGGCTACAAACCTAACATAGAGCGTCATCCAGAGCATTTTATGAATGGCAGGGCATAGATACTTTTGGGGCTCTGTTATATCGATGACTTATAAAAGCTTAAAAATAGCCTAAGATTAAACCAAGCTCAGGATAGATAGGACTAGGAGGTCTCTTAATGGCGCTTGTACCCCTTAGAGTGGTGCTAGATCATGCCGCTGAAAACGGTTATGGTATTCCAGCATTCAACGTAAACAACTTAGAACAGATTTTGGCGATCATGGAGGCGGCTCGCGCAGTCAATAGCCCCGTCATCCTCCAGGCTTCTCGCGGCGCTCGGAAATACGCTGGGGATGCCTTTCTCCGCCACTTGATTCTGGCAGCAGTGGAAACCTATCCAGATATTCCTCTGGTTATGCACCAAGACCACGGCAATAGCCCGGCTACTTGCTATTCAGCGATGAAGCAAGGCTTTAGCTCTGTAATGATGGATGGCTCCCTGGAAGCAGACGCTAAGACTCCTGCGAGCTATGAATACAACGTAGATGTCACCTCCAGAGTAGTGGAAGTAGCCCATGCCCTCGGGGTATCCGTAGAAGGTGAACTGGGTTGCTTGGGCTCTCTGGAAACGGGAGCGGGGGAAGCAGAAGACGGTCATGGCTTTGAAGGAACTCTTTCCCATGACATGCTATTGACCGACCCCGAGCAGGCTGCAGATTTTGTGGAGAAGACGGGTGTTGACGCTTTGGCTATCGCTATCGGGACTTCCCACGGTGCCTACAAATTTAGCCGTAAGCCCGATGGTGCAATTTTGGCCATTGACCGCATCCGCGAAATTCACCGCCGGTGCCCCAATACCCACCTGGTTATGCACGGTTCTTCTTCGGTTCCTCAGGAGCTTCAAGACATCATCAATCAGTACGGGGGTGCTATGCCTCAGACCTGGGGCGTACCTGTGGCAGAAATTCAAGAAGGAATCAAGAATGGCGTCCGCAAGATCAATGTTGATACCGACAACCGCTTGGCTATCACAGGTGCCGTTCGTAAGGCTCTCTCCGAAGATCTCAAGGAATTTGATCCCCGTAAGTTCTTGATTCCTTCCACTAAGGCAATGCAGAAAGTTTGCGAAGATCGGTACAAAGAGTTCGGCTCTGCCGGTCACGCTGACAAGATCAAACAGATTACCTTGGAGCAAATGTCTAAAGTCTATTTGGACATGGCTGCTAAGAAGCCCGTCGCTGTCTAAGATGGCTTGATTCTTTATTCTAAAAAAGAGGGCTAAAATACCCTCTTTTTTATTTAGTTATTAACTCACTGAGGTTGAGATAATGAGCGGTTTAGCTATTGCGGGAGCGTCCGGCGATTCATCACTCGACGCAATACCCCATTGATAAAACCAGGAGCTTGTTCTGAGCCATATTTTTTAGCAAGTTCAATGGCTTCATCAATGGCTACTTTATCCGGCACCTCAGAGACATACTGAAGTTCAGTAACAGCTAAACGGAGCAGATCTCGTTCTACATGACCCAGACGTTCTAGATTCCATCCTTCCAATGATTCAGTCAGTAGCTGATCCACTTCTTTGGCATGGTTGACATAAAGTCTGAGCAGGGTAAGTGCATAGTGTCTGACCTGCTGTTGCTCTGCCAAACGTAGAAATTCTGGAAATTCTATAGCGGCTCCGACTTGATTGATCGCATTTTGGGTTAAGTTTTGGGAAAGCTCCAGTTGCTCACGAGCCGTCTCCAGGGTGCGGGCAGTAGTTTGGGAGGCCAGTAGCTTATCCCTGCTCTGCTGAAGCTCAGCAACCGCTTTTTTGAGGCTCTCATGAGCTTCTTCGGTGAGAATGCGCACCGCTTTTAGGACCAACTCCTCGATACTCAACTGTTCTAACTTTTGCGCCGAGGAAAGCTGGCTCAGGCTCAAAAGAACCAATTCACGGGCGACAGTGCGCGCTTGCATGGGGGATCACGAGGGCAAAGGTACCGAATGATTCTAAGGCATTCGCTGTCTGTTCATGACTCGGATGGGCGGTTGCTATCCAAGGCCACCAAGTCAAACCAGAAGGTAGTTCCTTCTCCAGGTTCAGAAATTAGCTCAATATGAGAATTGTGTTTACTGATGATGTTGTACACGATAGAAAGGCCTAAGCCTGTGCCTTCTAAGGTGTGTACCCGATTTTCTACGCGATAGAATCGGTCAAAAATCTTGGCTTGGTCTTCATAGGGGATACCCATGCCCGTATCAATCACGCTGATACGCATCTTGGCATAGCCCTCTTCATCCTCAATCGGCTCTGTCTTAATGGTGACATGACCTCCGTCTGGGGAGAATTTAAGGGCATTTCCCATCAAATTGGAGAAGACTTGGAGGAGCAAATCGTAGTTAGCCCAGACCATCGTACTTCCAGGACTAATATCCTGATGGAGCTCAATGCCCTTATCTTTGGCATTGAGCTGATAGGTGCGAAGCGTTTGTTCAATGAGTTGAGAAACATCTACCCAGTCAAATAGATATTCCCGACCTGATTCCAGCCGAGAAAGGTCCAGAACGTCATTCACCAACCGCGTGAGGCGGTCCGTTTCCCGGATAGCCGTTTCTAAAAATTCTCGTTTCTGGTCTTCTGCTAGCGCATCCCCATACTCGTGGAGTGTCTCAATAAAAGACTTGATATTAAACAACGGCGTCCGCAATTCATGGGACACATTGCTAATAAAACGCCCCTGGGCCTCATTCAGTTCCACTTCCCGGGAAATATCCTGAACGGTGAGTACAGCCCCTTGTAGCTCATCTTTGCCCAGCACTGCAGAGAGTAAAATCCTGACGGTTCGTTTTGGGCTTTCTAAGGTGGCACGATACTCTGCTAAAGCCGGAATCATCGAACCATCGGTTTTGACCGATTCCTCAGCACCCACTTTCTCCAAAACTTCCGTTAACTCTGAAGCTAAGCCTTTGGGCAACTTTTTCAGGGCGGAGGAACCCATTATGTCTTCTGGCCAATTGAAGATATGTAGGGCCGCTGGGTTGGCCAAGAGAATATTTAAATCACGATCCAACAGCACGGCTCCATCGGCAATCGTAGTCAAAAGGGATTCCAGCTTCGCTTTCTCTGCCGTTATTTTGTCAATATTTTGTTCTTCATAGCGCTGTAATCGTTCTGCCATCAAGTTGAAGCTTTTAATCAACTGACCTAGTTCTCCGCCAAAAGGAAGCAGAATGCGTTGTTTGAAGTTCCCTGCGGCAATGCCTTTAACTCCTTGCACCAGTTCTTTAATCGGCTGTGTAATTGTTAAGGCATTGAAAACGGCTCCGAGAATGGCAAGAATCCATACCGCTACGAACACAGCAATAGTCACATCCCTCGTCAGGTAGGAAGAGCTAACCAACGTGGCATTGGGATTGATACCGATAGAAACGACTCCTACCAATTTATTTTGGTAGCGTATCGGGTAAAAAATATCGGTTACGCGACCGTTGGGAGCGGCATGTTCTCGACTTGCAGGCAATACTTTGGGGAGCGCGATTTTGCGTGAGAGCTTGTCCTGGGGATCGGGAGGATGGCCATTTTTTTCGTTAAAAGGGCTTCCATAAAAAATGGTGCCCTCTGGATAGGCATAGAGAATGTAGAGGACATTGGAATCGCCCTCCAGGAATTGCTGGGTAAATTGGGCGAGCCCGGTTATATCGCCTCGACCTACTAAAGGAGCAGCATTAGCTGCTAGAAGCTGACCTACCGCTTCTCCAAACCGTCGGTCACTCTGACGGGCATCTTCTTGGATTGAGTTGACTACCCAAAAGGTAAATGCACTAATCACTAAAGAGACGACGAGTGCTGCAGCCGCCAAAAGTCTTACTTGGAGAGCGAACTCCCCCCACCAACGGACAATCAGCTTGCTGTAGCGTTCAATCATTACGTTAATTTTAGAAGGCAAGTTGTTTGAAAGCGCATGATTGCGAACTCATAGTAATCAAAGAGCAGCTACCGCTTCAACTTCTACTTTTACACCAAAAGGAAGTTTTCCCGCTTGAATACAGGTACGGGCGGGCAGATGATCGATAAAAAACTGCTGGTATACCTGATTGAACAGCGCAAAATCTTCCATATCGGCAAGATAAACCGTTACTTTTAAAACCCGGCTAAGACTACTACCCGCTTCTGTCAAGACTCGTTGGAGGTTGGTCAGTACTTGCGTCGCTTCTTCGGCGATGGAACCTTGCACCATGGATCCTGTTTCTGGGATCACAGGCACTTGACCGGCTGTAAAGACAAGCCCCTCATAGATAACTGATTGGGAATAGGGACCCTTATTACCTTGGCCGCGAATGGTTTGGATCGGGTTCATGGTGGATACGGTATGGTGAATACGTTATAGCTGGATAACTATAGTTTAGGCGGGATTAATCCGCATTCTTTCCTGACAATTGCCAAAATTCCCGGTGTTAAACTTACCTACGTGCGGACTAACCTCCCAATTAAGCGTGCTAAACCGCAGAAGCGCTTTACCATGGGTGATCGAATGCCCTGGCCCTGGGGCCTAAGATCTATTGATGCTCTTTACGGTTTATCTACCTTTATTAATCTGGGGCTTCGCCGGATTCCTCCTGGTCAAAATATTGCCACCGCGCTGGCCAGAATATTTGGGGTCTTTTTTGTTTTGGGTTGGAATCCCTTTGGCTATTTTGAGTTTTATTCGTCGTGCGGAGCTTTCTAGCAGTCTCTGGGTGGCGGGATTCGTCGCTTGGGGAGCTTTACTTTCAGGTTTTGTTTTAGCTTCCCTCTGGTACCGCAAGGTAATGCCCTTATCCGAAAAAACGACCCAAACCCTAATCCTTAGTGCAGGAATTGGAAACACAGGTTTTGTTGGCTTTCCGATACTCTTGGCTTTGGTCGATGTGAAGTATTTCGGTTGGGCTGTAGTCTATGACCTATTGGGAACGGCGTTGGGGGGATACGGCCTGGGGCCTGTCCTCTCTGGGTATTGGCAGGGGCAGTCGATGAATGGGCAAAAGCTGGCCCGCAGTCTTTTCAGCAATCCGGTCCTTTTGTCTTTTGCCTTTGCGCTTCTTACGATCAATGTTCCCCTGCCCGCGATTTTGGAAACAACCCTGCAGATTGCCGGATCCGCCGCCATCGATGGCAGTTTGTTGCTTTTAGGGATACGTTTGGGTCAAGTAAAACGGTGGGGCTCTTTGCTCGAAGTTTTTCCGGCACTCTTGATCAAGATGCTGCTGGTGCCGCTGACCGTCTGGGCTATTTTGCTCCTCTTTAGATTTTCAGGACCTATATTGAGTGCCTTGGTCCTGCAGTCTGCGATGCCACCTGCATTTGCCACGTTAGTACTCGCTGAAAACTACGACCAGGACCGCTTGCTAGCTGTGACGGCTATTGCTGCCGGCATGGCCTTTTTGGCTATTACTTTGCCTCTGTGGAATTATGTACTAAAACTTACGTGAGCTACTTCTACTCAGAGATGGAGGCAAGGATTTAGTTAATCCCTTGCTTCCCTTTTAGCTGCGAATAAGCTGTCGGGTCAGGCAAAGAATAGGGGCAAACTTTTCTAATGATTTGCATTTGATTCATTCACGCTAACAACTGCGCATTGTGGAACGTTTGCCCTTAATATGAGGCTCGTTGGGAATTAGTAAGGAGCTCTATTCAATATCAAGATACCTCCTCAATACGGGCATCGCGTGGAGACTCTATGAATTTTGTCAAGCGCGTACAAGAGGAGTTTTCATCAAGGAGAAAACGCACAGGATTTCTGTATAGGTCCTCGTAGCGAATACTAAACGAATTGACAACTCCTGTGGAATAAGAAGAAGAAAGAATCACATAACCGAAAGGCTCTCGCACTCCTTCCATCTTGATTTGCCGACATTCCCACATCGTAGGACCGGTGACACTTACTTCAACCGCAACTGCCGGGTTCTCTAGGTCCCATCCAACAAGACGGAGTATTTCAGCAGACCCTCCTTCCGCTTGAATTTGCTGCTGAGTTTTACGTGCACGGCTTGCAGAACGGGAGACACAAAAATAGATTACTAATTCTTTAGCATGGGCATTAAAAATGCCTGAGATCGAATTCTTCCAAAAAACTTGAAAACCAGGATTTCCCCCCGCAGGCAATGCATTGAGGATAGCTACTTTCTGCACGTCAGGATGAAGTGCGGCAGAGCGATCTCCCATGGTGAAGAGTGAAAAAGCCTTCATCAGAGGATCAAACAGCCTTACACGTCTTTTCGAGGTGGTTGCTATAGTTTTCATATGAATTGCTTGAGAAGTTACCGTAATTGTGCGCTTCACAACCTATTCATGTGTGAAGCATGTATATAAAAAGCGTAAAGTTTCTATGAAGATAAAAATTTCCTATTAAATTTTAGTGAATCCTTAATAAGGAGTTACAGGGTGAACGGATTGGACCGAGTAATAATACGGACGTTGGGGGGCCTTGGACTCAGCTTCTGGTTGAGTTTTCCGGTGCAGGCAGGCAATTTAATGGAGCCCTTGCCCCAAAAAGTTTTGGTCAGCATCTCGGGAGTGCAGGTAGTCGTTACTGAGCTGCCAGACAATCCCAGACCCAATTTAGTTTATTTTCTACCGCACCAAGATGAGCGCATTGCTCGAGAGGCAGCCTATCAGCTCTTACCGGAAACGGGTGGAAAAATTGTAGAGATTCGTCAACCAGAAGTAGTCGCTCGAAAATCTGGACCATGCCGCAACTTACTCCTGGGTGGAACCTGGCTAGATCCGAATCAAATGTTTACGTCCGGGGGTGTCGTCTATTCCATTACCAAGATCCTGACCCGTCATCCTAATAGCCCTCGTCCAGGAGACCTTTTTCAGTTCGTTAGCGAAGCTGGAACGGTATCTGCCTTAGCCCTCAATGCCTTGGGAATTGGCAGTACCAATACTGTCCTAGTCGGTACCCAGCGTATTCCACTGACCGTAATTGCACTACACAACAATACCCCAGGAAGCTTCAATATCCAGAGCTATGCCCCTGGAGGATCCTACGCAGAGGATGCTGGGGCACCGCCTTTTAGCACTCCAAGCATGAACCCGGATGATTTTGTATTGGTCACGCGCAGAGAAGATTTTGAGAAACTGAAAGCCCTCGGTGTCAATACTGTTTTTGAAGATATCCAACGAGATAATGGTGGCCTCTCTTTAGTAGCCAAACAGCAAGGTCTCCAATACTTTAATGTCGAAGTGCAACACCGCTATAATCGCCCCGACACCTGTACGAACAGTCCCAAGAGATATTCGGGTCATCTTGATCAACAAATCACTTTGGTCCGCCTCATTTTGAATCAGGTAGCTGTTAACCCACAGACTATGGCGATGCCCGCAGAAGTCAGCAATCCAGCAGCAACACAGCCACTAGCCCCCACCACGACATCAGCAGAGGGAAGTGCGCCTCCAACGGCATCATCGGAGCAACCGCCCTCCTTTAAGCCAGAGCAAACTCCAGTAAGCCCAATCCCCGCCATCACCGAGCCGACACCCATCGATGCGAAACAACTCAGCCCAAGCAAGACGGAAGAGCCTTCGCCCGTTCGTACTTTACCGGTCAGCGGTAAATTATATAGACCAAGTTAGGTTCCAATAAGCCTGGCTATTCCGTCGTCTCAGGAGTAATGCGCTGAAATAGATAACCAGTGCCCCGTGCAGTCAGAATAAGTTCTGGATTGGAAGGGTCTTCTTCAAGCTTCGAACGCAAGCGGGAAATGTGTACATCAACTACCCGAGTATCGACATGGCGCTCCGGTTCATATCCCCAGACCTCACGTAGAATTTCTGAGCGGGAGAAAGCTTCTCCTGAACGGCTTACCAAAAGTTCCAACAAGGAAAATTCCATCCCGGTCAGGCGTACCCGTTCATTCTGTTTATAGACTTGACGCTTATTGGTGTCGATTTTAAGGTCACCAACCGTAATCAGTCCAGAAGAAGGAATGCCACTTGCTCCATCCCGGTCTACCCGTCTCAAGACGGAGCGGATCCTGGCTTCCAGTTCCTTGGGAGAGAAGGGCTTAACCACATAGTCATCAGCTCCTAGCTCTAAACCGGTGATCCGGTCAGCCACATCCCCTAAGGCGGTAAGCATGATGATCGGCACGTCAGATTCCTTACGAAGTTCTTGACAGACCCCATAACCATCGAGTTTGGGCATCATGACGTCAAGGACTACGAGGTCTGGACGCTCTTTGTGAAAAGTCTCAAGCGCCTCTTCTCCATCAGCAGCGGTAATGACGCTATATCCGATCATCGAAAGGCGCGTTTCTAAAATGCGGCGTATGCTTGCTTCATCATCTACTACCAGGATCTTCTCTTTGCGGTTATCCAAGGGGGCCACTCCTTGTCAGGTTTAGGATGGTGTTAACTTTAAATACAATATACTAAGTACTCACTATGGACTCTATGTCAAGTGATCCCCACAGGCAAAGTCCTACAGGATTCTTACTTATGTAAATAATCATAATATAGATAACAATTTCTTTCGAATTATCAAGTATTAATACCGGCCCTAAATACATATAAATAGGCCCTGCACCGCTGCGCAGGGCCTATTTAAGTTTTATGAAGAGATGTTAGGCAGGTGTATCCAGAATATGCCAGAGCTGGCGTAGTCCTGATTTAATCTTGCGGGACACCGTCATCGGAGAAAGACCAAGTCTACGAGCTGTTTCTGTCTGCGTCAAGTCTTGGAAAAAGACGAAATCCAAGATGTCACGGGTCGGACCTTCCAATTCAAGGAGAGCTTGCCGTAAGCGCAAACGGTCTTCTTCAGCTAACCGGAAACTATGGTATTTAAAGTCGGGAAGGATATCTCCCAGAGAGAACGTCGCATCATCTTGGGCACTAATGGGCGCATCCAAGCTAAGGGGCATTCTATTGACTTTAGCCAAGCGTACATCATGCCACTCTTCCACACTGATTTCCAAAGCATCAGCCACTTCGCATTCTTTAGGAAGACGCCCCAAATCTTCTCCCAGCTCTTGAGAGACACGACGACCCTTGCGGGCCAATTCCTGAAATCGACGGGGGATACGTACAGAGCTACTGCGATCTCGCAGATAGTGCTGCATTTCCCCACGGATATAAGGAACAGCAAAAGAACTAAAGGAATGGCCCCGTCCAATATCGAAACGCTCTACAGCCCGAATCAAACCCATAGAACCAACCTGGACTAAATCTTCATAAGGTTCAGCACAGTGACGGCTTACCTGGTGAGCAACTTTTCTTACCAAACCGATATTCTGTTGGACTAGACGGTTTCTGACAGCCACACTGGGCTTCGTACGATAGGCTTGCAAAAGTTCTAGAGTGTTAGACTTTTCTGCTTGAGCGTACATTCCCTCTCCTCATTTTGTGGACTTTAAATGTGAAGATAGAGCTGAAGTCTTTTCAGGCTGACAGGCATCTTCTATTCACCATGTAGTCATCCTATGGGCAGAGAACCTCTCAGAACTTCAAGGTTGTGTGAACTGTATTTAAAGATTCCATGAAGTTGATTTGCCATACTGCGAGAACCAGCTCGGTTTCTGGACTTCTTCGGTAGACTTTTGAGAAGAACGGGGAATCATAAACCTAAGCTGTGCAACCTCCCTAAGGACGGATAGCCACGTCGAGCGAAGAGGTTCTGCCGTTGTCACTGAGGGGCTATGTATATTTATGAGTTTGAGTCCTATCCCAGGCCGTCGCGCTTTACAAACCCGTAAGGCAGTCTCGCCTCTTGGCGAAAAAATGATTAGGTTGGGCCTGCTGTCTGAGGACCAGTACCATACAGCCATAAAAGAACAGCGGCGGACCAAGCGGTCCCTTGGAGATGTTCTTAAGGATTTAACCGGGAAACAGGTCTCTCCGGAACTCTTACAAGAATTCAAAGTCCAGCAGCTCTTTGAGCTGAAGATCCTCTATGGAGTCCAGTCTTTTGATGTAGACCGAGAGGTCCTAGACAAGGATCAAGTGGTCAAACTAGTGGATGGGTTGATGCCTTTGGAGGTTTGCACCCGATATCAAGTAGTGCCGGTTCGCCAGGTCGACAATACTGCTGTCGTGGCCATGGTAGACCCTGAAGACCTCCAAGCCCTGGATGATATCAGCCGTCGTCTTCGGGCTAAAGGGCTCACGCTGCAACGCATCGTCATCACCTCTGAAGACTATCAGCGGGTTATTTCAAACTATCTAGATACCCAAGCTTCAGAACTTGCCAGCCTCTCCCCAGAAGAGGACACGGGCACTGCTGACATGGACAAGCTCTATGATTCTCTAGATATAGGCGATGACCTAGAAGAAGTTGCCAGTGAGGAAGGAGCTGATCTAGGCCAGCTTTCCCGGGCAGCAGAAGACGCTCCGATCATCAAGCTTTCGAATACAATTTTGCTCAAAGCCATTGACCAGAA
Organism: Gloeobacterales cyanobacterium; assembly: GCA_049582005.1. GTDB lineage: Bacteria > Cyanobacteriota > Cyanobacteriia > Gloeobacterales > PMM-0068 > Sivonenia. The sequence goes on from JBAUTB010000162.1 coordinate 30,780, forward strand.
AGTTTCTGATATCCATATCGAACCGCAAGAGGATACGATGCGGATTCGCTTTCGGCGAGATGGTGTGCTCCAAGAAGCCTTTGACCCCCTACCGAAGCGGATTATTCCGGCTTTGGTTTCTCGTTTTAAGATCATGTCAGAGCTGGATATCGCCGAACGTCGCCAGCCCCAAGATGGTCGTATCCGCCGCAATTACAAAGGACGGTCTATCGATTTTCGAGTAAGCACCTTGCCAACTCGATTCGGGGAGAAGATTGTTCTCCGGATTTTGGACAACTCCAATACCAAGCTAGGTCTTGACCAACTGATCACCGACCAGGCAACGCTGGATTCTTTTCGGGAGATGATTGCCAAGCCCTACGGCATGATTTTGGTAACAGGCCCCACCGGTTCGGGTAAAACCACAAGCTTGTACTCCGCCTTGGCTGAACGCAACACCCTTGATGTCAATATCACCACCGCAGAAGACCCCGTAGAATATACGCTCCCTGGGATTACGCAGGTTCAGGTCATTCGTGATAAAGGAATGGACTTTGCGAGAATCCTCAGAGCCTTCCTTCGTCAAGACCCAGATATCATGCTGGTGGGAGAAACGCGGGACTTGGAAACCGCTAAAACGGCGGTAGAAGCGGCACTCACAGGGCACTTAGTATTGACCACCCTGCACACGAACGATGCTCCTGGAGCCATTGCCCGTCTAGCAGAGATGGGGGTAGAGCCCTTCATGCTCTCCAGCTCTCTGATTGGGATTCTGGCACAGCGCCTCTTGCGTAAGGTGTGCGCCGACTGCCGCATGCCCTATACGCCCTCCGAAGATCGGCTTCATGCTTTTGGCTTACTGACCAGCCGGGTATCGTCCATCACTTTCTACCGGGCTCAATCACTCTCCAACCAAGAGATTGATGAATGTAAGCGCTCAGGAAAGCCTGTTTGTAATACCTGTAACGGGGTAGGCTACAAAGGCCGGATTGGAGTCTATGAATTACTCCGCCTTTCGGACAAGATGCGGGACATGATCAATAGGGAGGCTCCCACGGATATGCTGCGTGAAGTAGCAATTGAGGAAGGGATGAAAACCTTGCTAGCCTATTCTCTGCAACTTGTTATAGAAGGTCGCACGACACTTGAAGAAGTGGAGCGGGTAACACTCTCAGATTCTGGTTTAGAAGCTGTACAAAAAGGCAACACCACTTTGGTTTGCCGCACTTGTTCTGCTTCTCTCCATCCAGAATGGTTGGATTGTCCGTATTGCACCACCCCCCGCATCGCTACGTAAACGTACTGGAGGAAGAATAAATGGTTAGTTTCATGATGGAAGACCTACTGCAGGAGGTCATTGACCGCGCTGGCTCCGACCTCCATATCGCAGCGGGACTCCCTCCTTGCATCAGGGCAGGGGGAAAACTCAACTATGTGGGAGAAGAATCTCTCACCCCCGAAGAGACCCAACGCATTATCTTTTCGATGCTGAATAACAATCAGCGTAAGCATTTGGAGCAGAACTGGGAATTAGATTGCTCCTATGGTGTTATGGGATTGGGACGCTTCCGGGTCAATGTTTATAAAGATAAAGGTTCCTATGCGGCAGCCCTAAGGGCTTTAAGTTCAAAGATTCCCTCAATGCAGCAACTCGGTCTGCCGCCGGTGATGAAAGAAATTGCCGATAAACCAAGAGGTTTGGTCCTTGTAACCGGACCTACGGGCTCTGGAAAGTCTACAACCCTGGCATCCTTGGTCGACTATATTAACAACAGCCGTTCAGAGCATATTCTGACCGTTGAAGACCCGATTGAATACATCTACAAACCTGTACGCTCTTTCATCAACCAGCGTCAAGTCGGCGAAGATACGAAGAGTTTCGCCAATGCCCTGAGAGCTGCGATGCGGGAAGACCCTGATGTCATCCTCGTTGGGGAAATGCGGGACTTGGAAACTATTCAATTAGCGATTACGGCCGCAGAAACTGGCCACTTAGTCTTTGGGACCTTGCACACCAGTTCAGCTTCCCAGACCGTAGACCGTATGGTCGACGTATTTCCGCCCATTCAACAACAACAGGTTAGGGTACAGCTTTCTAGCTCTTTGGTAGCTGTTTTTTCGCAGTGCTTGATTCCTAGACTCAATCCCGAGAAAGGGGTTGGTTCACGCTGCCTCGCACAAGAAATCATGGTGGTTACCCCAGCAATTTCTAACCTGATTCGAGAAGGGAAAACAGCACAGATTTACTCTTCGATCCAAACGGGAGCAGCGACAGGCATGCAGACCTTGGAGAATGTCCTGAGAGACCTCTATATGGGAGGCAAGATAAGCTTTGAGAATGCAATGATGAAGACTTCACGCCCCGATGAATTACTGCGCATGATTGGCGGAGCACCTCGTCCTGGAACAGGCCCTGGAACAGGGGCTGCACCCGGAATGGCTTCTCGCCCTCCCATGAATTCCAATACGATGCCTCCGCGGCGTTAGTAGCTAGTACACACATTTTCCGTAGTCATTCTTAAAGGTTGGAGCACGATTCAATGCCACAATTTCGCTACCGTGTCCGGGATGTGAGGGGTCAATCGATAGAAGAAGTGGTACAGGCTTCTTCTGCCGGTGACTTGCGGAATCGTCTTAGAGAACAGGGCATGTATGTCTTGAATATTCAAGAAGTGCAAGCCAGCGCTGTCGGAGCCCTGCAGAATATCGATCTCAATGCCATCAGCTTGGCCCTGACTGGAATTTCGGTGCGGGACAAATCTATCTTTTCTCGTCAGTTTTCCACCCTCGTCAATGCAGGCGTATCGCTGATTCGCTCCTTGACCGTTTTGGAAGATCAAACCAAGAATCCAAAGCTCAAGAAATACTTGAATGGCGTCCGCCGAGATGTAGAGCAGGGAACGGCTCTGGCCGATGCCATGAAAAAATATCCCGATTGTTTTGACAAGCTTTATACTTCCATGATCCAGTCGGGAGAGATTGGTGGGGTACTCGATGAAGTTTTGGAAAGACTATCCAAACTATTGGAAGACCAAGACCGTTTGCGCCGTCAGATTAAGTCGGCCCTGACCTACCCTGTCGTCGTTTTATTACTGGCCATTTTGATCTCAGGAGGCATGATTGTCTTTGTTCTACCCGTATTCAAAGGAGTCTTCAAGCAATTAGGAGGAGAACTACCTGGGCTGACCCTGTTTCTCTTAAATTTGAGTGATGCGCTACGCAGCGTGACGGGATGGGTCATTGTTGGCGCTCTAGTAGGAGGAGGGTATTTTGGCTTCAAGCAGATATACAGCACGCCAGGAGGACATTTGTTTATCGACAAGCTCACGCTCAATCTTCCCTTGTTTGGTGATCTGCTTCAGAAAGCAGCGGTAGCTCGTTTCTGCCGTACCTTTGGAGCCCTAACCCGTTCTGGGGTCCCCATTCTGACCTCCATGGAGATTGTGCGGGATACGGCAGGCAACCAAGTTATTGCAGAAGCGGTGGATAAAGCACGGGCTGTTATCCGAGAGGGGGGACAAATTGCTCCTACCCTTGCCAAAGAAAAAGTCTTTCCCTCCATGGCTGTTCAAATGATGGGGGTAGGAGAAGAAACGGGAGAATTAGACAGTATGCTTGCCAAAGTAGCCGATTTCTATGAAATTGAAGTGGAATTAGCCGTTAAGGGTTTGACTAGTTTGTTGGAACCGATCATGATCACGGTGCTGGGGGGCTTGGTTGGAACCATCCTCCTTTCGATGTACCTCCCGCTCTTTACCGTATTTGACCTGATCCAGTAGTTCCGGTATTGGCCTTACTCTTTGTTGATCCGAGCCTCTAGAACTGCAAGGTTCTTCTTCAAGGCTCGGACATTTTTTTGCATTTCTGGCAAGTATTTGAATGCTGCAGAATATTTCGCCCAAACTTTGAGGGGGACCTGAGGGTTACCACCAATGATACTTCCCGCCGCTACATTGCTATGGATAGCTGTCCTTGCCGCCATCATCACACCCCGACCGATGGTGACATGTTCTTTGATGCCAACCTGGGCCCCTACGGTCACATGATCTTCTAGGGTAGTCCCCCCACCAATGCCTGTTCCGCTCGCAACCACGCAATGAGAGCCAATTGTACACCCATGAGAAATTTGGACGAGGTTATCGAGTTTTGTCCCTTGTCCAATCCGAGTTTCACCTAGGGAAGCCCGATCCACCGTGGAATTACAGCCAATTTCGACTCCATCTTCCAATACAACCCAGCCTGTTTGAGGCATTTTGTACCAGGTCCCTTCCGGCGTAGGTACAAATCCAAAACCCTCACCACCGATAGCCACACCTTGTTGGATAAAGCAGTCCTGACCAATCTGGGTGTAGTCATTAATAGAACAGTTACTATGAATAATGGTTCTAGCCCCGATACTGACGTGGTTATAGACCGTAGTATTGGGGAAGATCACTACGTCGTCTCCAAGGGTGGTATTTTCTCCCAACACAACATGGGCCCCTAGAAAAACTCGTTCGCCTAAGCGAACTCCTTCTCCCAGGACTGCAGTGGGATGAATGCCCGGTTTGGGTAAACGAGTGCGATAGAAAAGATTGAGCACCTGGGCAAAAATCAAGCGGGGGGTAGGCGTACGAATTACATTGCCTCGAGGTACCCATACATCTGGTTTGGCAATTACTACTCCTGCTTGAGTAGTCTTTAGGAAAGGATAGTACCTTTCATTTTCGATAAAACTAATGTGCTCAGGGGTAGCCTTTTCTAAACTAGCAGGACTTTGAATAACCCACGTTCCATCTCCTTCATAGGGCAGTCCTAGCTGACTTGCTAATTCATGGAGATTCATCAATTCAAACTCCTGCCATCTGAATGGCCTGTAGCGCCTTAAGTGCTTCTGGCAATTCCTCAGCACTCAGCGCAAAACCTTCCCGACTGGGTTTCCAAGTATCTTCCTTTGGGCCTAGCCAATATTTACGCATAATGTATGACACCCGATCAAGAGCTTCTCTGGCGTCAACTATCTGCGGGTAGGCGCTAGAGCGTTGCCTCTAAGCAGAGAGCCTATTGTCTTAGCGGTTATCTTTATCTGAATCAAAGGATTAGCAGGGACCACTGTTTTGTACAGGTAGCTATCAAAAGTTAGCTTCTGTACGTGGTAATCCGCACACATCTCGACAAAAGCTTCCCGGCTCGCATCGCTCTTGTAAAACACATTCTGCAAAATAGCAAGGACTTTGTAGGTCAAACCGTAACCCTTATCCCAGCGTCGGATATATTCTTTAAGCTGTGCTTCCGTAGGGATTTTACCGCCCTCTGCCAGCTCTACTACGAGTTCTGCAGCCATCCGCCCTGATTTGGCAGCAAAATAAATTCCTTCACCGGAGGACTTGGTGACATAGCCTGCCGCGTCTCCCACGAGCATACAGCGTTCTACCACCCGGCGAGGACGGGGACATTCAGGCAGCGGATGCGCTTCTACTTTAATTAGCTCTCCTCCCTCAATTTTGCTCCCTACCCGAGCCCGTAGCGCTTTCTGCATTCCCTGGAGGCCATCTTTATTGGGGAACATAGTGCCTGTCCCGGCTGCCACGTGGTCACACTTAGGGAAAACCCAGGCATAGAAATCAGGAGAGACATCAGCGCCAAGGTACATTTCGGCCCGTTCCTCGTAATACTTCATTTTTTCTGGGGGCAGTTTAATGCGCTCTTGATAAGCCAGGGCATAGGGCACCTCTCCTGCATCTATGGCTTTAGCTACTTTCGAGTGGAAACCATCGGCTCCAATGATCAGATCCGCTTCAATTTCGTAGGTTTCGCCTGTTTTGGGATTGCGAACCGTAAGGATATTGGGCGTTCCAACTTTAATACTCAAGACAACCACTTCTCGAAGGTCTGCCCCAAATTCTGCAGCTCGATTCCGGAGATAGCCATCAAATACTTCTCTGCGGACCATGCCGATAAATTCACCAGGCTTGTCCAGATTGATCGGCACATCAATATTGGAAGGGGAGATCATATTCATCTTGCGCACGCGGCGGTCAATGATATCGGTAGGCAAATTGAACTCGTCCACCATACAGATGGGAATAGCACCACCACAGGGTTTGGAATTTTTTAAATTGCGCTCCAGCAAATAGGTTTTATGCCCTGCTTTTGCTAAAGTTTCCGCTGCACTGGACCCCGCAGGCCCAGATCCAACAACTGCTACGCGGAGTGTCACGGTATACTCTCCTGGTCATTCCCAACAGATGGGATTTTATGATGGTTTCTTTGGCATCGATACCAACTAGCCTCCAAATTAACGAATCGTAAAGGTTCTACACTCTTCCTGTCCAGCAAGTGTCTTGAAAACAAGATGCGTTTAGCCTGCGCGTCACTCTTTGAAAAAGACCTCATAGGGCGTCAAGAAACGGTCTAAAAACCCCTGGGGGAAGGTCTGTGAAACATAGGCTGAAATTGCTTTTTTCTTGCGGGCTTGAGCCGCACCAATGGATAGCCGATAGGCTCCAGCCAGTTCTCGCGGTTTGAGATCGATAAAAGGTAGGGCATGCCACAAGATCCAAACAGGATATTGCAGCAGATCAATTTCCAAATTGGTCTGGGCAATGGCTGCTTTCACCAGTTCATAGGTTGCTTCATGATCTCCCCCATGATGACGGTCCTGGCGGTGAGGGACATAAACCTCTTGGGGTTGATGGGTCAGGATCAACTGAGTCAGGTGGTTAATTAAATCTTCTCTGCGCCTATCTTCTAGCCTACGTAGCCCACCATCGGGCTGGTCTAAAAAATAAGTATTGGCAGAGGTAACTCCCAGCATATTCAAGGCTACGGTGGCCTCTTGCCTACGAACAGCAGCAGCCTCAGAAACAGGTGATTTAGCCCCGTTCGTCAAAAATACGACGGTGACTGGAATGTCTGCATCCCGCTTTAAGGCGATTACACCAGCACAACCCAAAGTCTCATCATCCTGATGAGGAGAAAATATCATCGCTGGTTTCTGGTTTAGCGTGAGCGATTTACTACTAAGCAGTAACCCTTTAAACAGCAAGTTGCTATAGACCGTTCGAGGACTAAACCCAAGTAATTTTTTCAAGGACTGCATGTTGCCTCCAAGAGCTACACCACAGAATTTAAGACCCGCTCAACCACCGCAAGATAGGAAGAGGCAATCCGGTCACGACGAAAGTGAGGGAGATACTCTTTAGCGTTGGCACGATAAACGGATAGACGCTCTGGATGACGCAATAAATTAGACAGTTGTTTGGCCAGGTCCTCTACATCTTCAGGGATAAAGGTTTCTCCGCAAGGGCCGATAGCTTCTGGCAAACCTCCTTGCGCAGAACCCAGCACCACACAACCACAAGCAATCCCTTCTAGGGCAACGACTCCAAAAGCTTCAAAGGGACGAGAAGGAACCACCATAATCTGGTGAGCATTCAGGAGATGGACAAGTTCCAAACCTGTTTTTTCACCGACGAAATGAACCTGAGAAGCAATACCCAAGTCTTGGGCCAAGCGGCGAAAGTTTTTTTCTTCAATACCGCTACCAATAACGGTTAGACAAGGGGTTAAGGCTTCTTCTTGAAGTAGCTTTAAAGCTTTGAACAACAAATCCAGCCCTTTTTGATGATCCAAGCGGCCCAGAAAAACGAGCTCATGGTTACGTTCCAGCTCAGGCTTTTCAAAGAATAAATCATCCCGGTAAGGGTTTGCTACCACGGTACAGAGAGTATCTAGTTGTTTTGCTAGAGCATAGCTAACAGAGATATGTTCTACGCGGTGGTGCACATGATGCTTGAGGGGTTCCTGCCAAGCAAGCAAACCCTCACTGGGCACGTATTGACCATGGTGAACTACAATAGCAGGCTTATGCATCGCCAGTAGAGGCCAAGCAGCCCGCAGACTATTGTTGTTGTTGATTAGAAAAAGATCACACCAGCGAACCAAGTCAAGGGTCTGTAAAGGACTTGGACGGCGGATGATGTCGAAAGGAAAATCAGTTAGATGATTCTGGTCTGCAGGAGTCTGGGTAATGACTTTTATGGTGTATCCCTGCTTGGCCAGTTCTTCGGCTACGATCAAGGCAACCGTCTCAATACCGCCAACGCTGGGATGGAATCGATAGGAAGATATTAAAATCTTTTGCTTTCTAAGAGCCCTGCCAGATGTTGATGTCTGGATTGTATTAGGCCTGTACGTAAAGTTATCAATCACTGACCCTGCTCACACTCATTGGAAGTTAATGAATATGCTCACTTTAGACATGAACTAGGGGAGCAATCATACCAGTTAGAATGCCTTTTTTTTTATAAGATTTATCCGTAATTTAAGCGGTATAGATTAAGGTCAAATGATGTTCTAGTTAAGGAAACTTTATGTGATTTTTTCCATTAACATTGAGTAAACGTTTTAAGGCATGCCCAGCCACTTCTTTATAGGAGGTCGTGCCATAAAGTAGAGCTCCCATGGTACGGGTAGCAGAAGGTCGCTTGATCCCTACTTGATAAGCCCACTTTGGTAGACGGTAAAACGCTCCGGCAAGGCGGTCAGCCCATTTTAAGTCTTCTGCCCAGGAGCCAATCGTACTGCTGTATTGTTCAAGGGCACCAGATTCTCCTAACAGGGCTTTGTGCAATGACTGGGAAGCCAAAACTCCGGAATGCAAAGACGGTCGAATTCCCTCTGCGGTGAAAGGGTCCACGATACAAGCCGCTTCTCCCACAAGCAAGGAGCGACGTGTATGAAGCCTTGAACTGCCTTTCCAAAGCAGAATCGGATGACCATGCCAAGTGCTTCCTTCATCAGAAAGCCCAAAGTACTCGATATACGCCAGTAAAGGCTTTTTCAGATCTACTTTTCCCTTCCCAAAAGTGCCAACACCAATCGAATGTCCCTCTGCTTTGGGGAAATTCCATAAGTATCCATAAGCCACCGATCCAAAATCAAAATGAGCAATATTGGGTTCTGGAACAGGGGCTTGGATTTCCAATTCAATGGCTCCACCAATGAGCGTAGCTCGTTTAGGTAAGCCTAACCAAGCACTGACTTTTCCTTTAGCTCCATCCGCTCCAATTAGATAGCGTGCTCGAATTTTCTCCCGTGAAGTTGTTACAGAAACGCCCTCTTCCGATTCTTCGATACCGGTAACTTCTGTTTGGTCCCAAAGCTCTGCTCCTGCTTTAACCGCTTGTTCTACCAAGAAATGGTCAAATCGGTCGCGTCGGACCATCCATACGGGGCTAGGAGTTTCTAAGGGCGCCCGCACTAAGTCTGCGAATTGGTAGGTATAGCTAATGGTATCAACCTTGGCACTGATCGCCGGGCTCAAGTCAAAATCGAACCATTCCTGCACCTGAGGAGAAAGGCCACCACCGCAGGGCTTATAGCGAGGCAATGACGCTTTCTCTAACAGCAAAACGCTATGTCCGACTCGAGCAAGATGGTAGGCGGCGGCTGCCCCTGCTGGACCTGCTCCCACCACCGCCACATCGTACATACTTATAACCATTCAAATAAATTACTGAAGAATTTACTGCGCCCTTCGTTGTTAGTTCTACCACGGGCAGCATCAATAGAATTCTTCGAGCCTAGCCATCTCATTTCCCAAACCTTCCTGTAGCGCTGCATAGTATTCTTGGAGGTTTTGCTGCTGAATACATCTGCGGATCTCTTGAATGGCCTCCTGACAAAGAGTTGCTTTTTGATGCGCGTCTAGTTCTTCTGCCGAAGACTGCACTGCTTTCAAGACATACTCCAAATAAAATAGAGTGTTGGCTATCTCATGAGCATCCATTGGTTCTATCCTCGGCAGCAAACGACCAGATAGTGGCCAGTTTAACGCCCACCAAAAGTGACGGTGGGGTATAGTCTGTCACTTTGCGATTTTATGCTTTACAGCCCCTTCTTGGAAGAAAGGGGCTATAAATCAGGAAATAGTTGAGTACATTCGCTGGAGAGACGTTTTTGCCCCTGTCACTATATTTTCTTCGCCATGGACAAACCACCTGTAGCAGAGACAATGTTTTCTGTGGTTGGTTAGACCCGGAACTAACGCCAGAAGGGATGGAGATGACCAAAGCCTTTACGGAGGCTTATCAGTCCATTCCCTGGAGAGCTGTTTTTTCTAGTCCCATGCGCCGGACCGTAGCCACCGTCCAGCCTTTGTGTGACGCACTCGGGATCAGGATGGAATCACGGACGGGACTCAAGGAACTGAGTTATGGCAAATGGGAAGGTAAGTCTATAGAGACCGTGGATCGCGATTACCATGATGACTACATTCGCTGGCTCGCTGACCCTGCATGGTTTCCCCCTAGCAGTGGAGAGCTCGCGGTAGCGGTTGCGAATCGAGCCCTGGCCGTAATTGAGGAAATTAAGCAGCGACACCCTCATGGGAATGTCTTGATCGTTTCTCATAAAGCAACCATTCGAATTATTCTCTGTAATCTTCTGGGAATTGATGTGGGGCGATTTCGCTATCGTTTAGAAATGCCTGTTGGTTCGATCAGTGTTATCAGATTTGATGCCCAAGGACCCTTATTGAGGATGTTAGCAGACCGTTCTCATCTCAATGAGCACTTGCGTTCGCTACCGGGTACTTGAGAGAAAACTAAACTTTTTTATGGCTTTGATAAAGGATTATGCGATTTCCTACTGGATCGTAGGCATAAATTTCTCGTCCATGAGAAGCAGTCATGACCTTTCCCTTGGGAGGATATCCTAATTTCTTTAGATGCTCCATTATTTTTTCTAAACTATCCACTTCTAAACAAATACTCATCGAACTATTGGCTGAATGATTGAACTCAGATGAGTGAGAATCATTGGCTCGAAAAACACCTAAACGTAGACCTGGAAGATGGTATTCAGCATAGACCTGAGGAAGAAATGGCTTTGGCTCTTGACTAGATAATCCCTTATAAAAAGCTACTAAACGGTCAAAGTCTGGGCCTGTGTTACTGGCAATAGTTACGAAGGCAGTGCTTAAGTGAAAGACCATAGAGGATATAGATGGTTCTACTATCAAACTACTACTTTGGAGGACATTTCTTATGAATGAGGCTACCTTAGAGCAAATACTGGCTAAATACAGCCAGAGCTACAGTTTATTTAATCAGAACCCCGAAATCTGGGAGGCTCAATATGGTGCCTGGCCTGAATATGAGCATCTTGAAAAATCCCGCGTGCTTTTTGAAATGGGGCGGATCATGGAATTGCTTTATCTGACAACGCGGAATGAAGGAGCCTTGAACACGGGAGGCGACTTGGAATATTACTCGACAGTCCGAGAAGCTCTAGAAGAGGTTCGTATCTTCCTGGAAAAAAACATTACAGAAAAACCGTGAGCACTTCCGTTTTTTTAGGGATTGACCTAGGCACCTCCGGTCTTCGAGCTGTTGCTTTAACCGAACAGGGGGAACTGCGGGCTGTTGCTTCTCATACATGGGCAAAGCCACAGACCGATCCGCAGCAGTGGTTAGCAACCCTAAAGCAAGTGCTCCGGCAGGTCAAATTACCAGGTACACGAGAGCAAATGGTAGCCCTGAGTATCTGTGGGACTTCGGGCACTGTCCTGCCGGTGGATGCTAAGGGTCATCCCCTAGACACCGCCTGGCTCTACGACGATCCACGCGGTAAAGCGCAAGCCCAACAATTGGGAATATCGAGTAGCTGGGGATTGAGCCGTTGGCTCTGGTGGGCACAAACTGCTCCTGGGCTCTATGAAGAGAGTTACTTGGCACATCCCAATGATTTTTTGCTCCATCAACTAGGTGCAGAACCTCACATCACCGACCATACCTCGGCACTCAAGAGCGGGTTCGATCTGGATAGCTATAGCTGGCCTAAGGATTGGCTTGCCTCTCATCAGTTAACCGTTGAAAAATTCCCCAAAGTCGTTCCTCCCGGCACTCCTTTAGGTTACGTCTCCAAGAGTTGGGGATTGGGAGAGAACGTATTGCTGGTGGCTGGGTTGACCGATGGTTGCGCTGGTCAACTTGCGACAGGAGCTATTGCTCCTGGTCAAATCAGTACCTCTTTAGGCACAACGCTGATTTTCAAGGCGGTCAGTCAGGAAAAAATTCAAACGGCGGATGGTTCCATTTATTCTCATCTACACCCTGACCGCACCAGCTGGCTTCCAGGGGCTGCTTCTTCCTGCGGTGGTGGTGCTTTGAATCACTTCTTTCCCCAAGCTGACTTAGCTGCGCTCGATCAGGCTGCCGCTTCACTACTCCCTACGGGCTTGATCAGTTATCCCTTGTGGCAAAGAGGCGAACGGTATCCTGTGCACCATGATCAATTCGCTGGTTTCTTACCAGAGGAAGAAGTTGAGCCTCTGAGATTTTATGCGGCGCTTTTGGAGGGAGTCGGTTTTGTGGAGCGTTTGGGCATTGAGCGTTTACAACCATTGGGTCTCCTCTTTGACGGTCCCGTTCATACTACCGGCGGCGGATGCCGCAGTCCGCTATGGCTCACCATCCGGGCGAATATCCTAAACCGAGCCTTGATCCTTGCAAAATATCCTCAACCTGCGGTGGGAGCGGCGATGGTAGCCGCCGCTGGAGTATGGCAATGTCCTGTTGAAGAAGCAGTCCAGAAGCTGTTCCGAGAAGGGAAAACCATTCTTCCAGAACCGGAAAGGGCAAAAAGATATGACGGGTTCTACCAACAATTTCTACATGAATTGGAAGCACGACAAGTAATTTAAATTTCGGGTGCTTTACGCAGTCTTGATGTTCTCGAAAACAGCCTGCCTGTTAAGATCTGAAATATTTCGCAATAAATTCATGACGGCTAGCTCAGATACTCAGCAAAGTTCATACCGCACGGTTAATTGGGGCAGAGGCTACAGCACCCTTTCGGAAGAACATAACTATGCTATCGATGATGTAGAAGGTTCCATCCCTACCGAACTGCGGGGAACGTTATTCCGCAATGGACCAGGACGTTTTGATCGGGGTGGTGTTGCTTACCAGCATCCTTTCGATGGTGATGGGATGATCTGTGCGATTAGCTTTGACCAGGGGAAAGCTCATTTTAAGAATCGATTTGTGCGGACAGAGGGCTATATTCAGGAAGAAAAAGAAGACCGAATTCTCTACAAAAATGTCTTCGCGACCCTTAAGCCCGGCGGTTTCTGGAATAACGCTTTTGACTTCACCTTTAAAAACGTAGCCAATACCAATGTGGTTTACCACGGGGGTAAGCTTTGGGCCTTGTGGGAAGCGGCTCCTCCCTACCAACTCACGCCAGATACCCTCGAAACCCTAGGCATTGATGAATTGGGAGGGGTTCTGGCTAAGGGTTTGCCTTTCTCCGCTCACCCGAAGCTGAATCCGGGGACAGGGGAATTGATGAATTTTGGGGTGCGCGCTGGTTTGCAAACCACGGTACGTTTCTATCGAGTCCAACCGAATGGACAGGTCATGGTCGACGGAACGCATACCTTTCCCGGTTTTGCCTTTGTCCATGACTTCGTATACACCGAAAACTACTGGATCATCTTCCAGAATCCGATGACCTTAGACCCGCTACCCTTTGTCTTAGGGCTAAAGGCCGCCGGGGAATGCCTCAAGTTTGCCGCTGATCAACCGACCCGTATTTTTCTGATTCCACGGTCCGGAGGTGCGATGATCACCATCGAAGCCGACCCGTTCTTTGTCTTCCATCATGTCAATGCTTTTGAAGAGCGCGGCAAAGTAATTGTCGATAGTATCCGCTACGAAGAATATATCAGCACTCAGGAAGGGAAAGATTTTCGGGAGACAGACTTCAGTGTTTTACCGACAGGAAAGATGTGGCGCTTTGAAATCGACCCCAAGGCTCATCGTTTGTCCTCTCAGGTTATGATAGAGCGCTCCTCTGAGTTCCCCCAAGTAAACCCATCGGTAGTAGGTCGTCCGCATCGCTATGCTTATGTCGCTGCCATTGATGCTCCCCACGGCAATGCTCCCCTACAAGCCATTCTTAAAATGGACTTCCAAAAAGAAGCTCAGCAAGTGTATAGCTTTGCTCCCGATGGATTTGCCAGTGAGCCCGTATTTATCCCACGTCCAAGCTCTCAGCAGGAAGATGATGGTTGGTTGATTACGTTGGTCTACCGTGCTGAAGAACACCGCACGGAAGTCGTGATTTTAGATGCTCGCGACTTAGCTCAAGGACCGCTAGCCCGTCTGAAGCTTAAACACCATGTTCCCTATGGCTTGCATGGGACGTTTACCCCTCAGGTGTTTGTCCGCTAAGCCCCTAAATGTCTTGCTACAATGCCCTGGAGAAAATCTAGGGCAGTGGTTCTGTGACTCTCTTCAGGCTTCTGTACCTGATTCCAGAGACCCCAGGCTGTCTCTGGATACGCCCACAGATTACGATGTTCCACAGCAGGGTCACAGTAGAACTGCTCCAGTCCAGCCCCTAACCGCAGGGTAGTGCGGTGGGTATAAAGATCATGACTGACACGATAAAGGGGAAATTCACCCCAGAAAGGGATGGGCCAACCATCCATCGCAATCAACGCTTTGATTGTTTTATGCTGGCGATACCAAAGGGGAAGCCAACCCAACACCCCTACACAGCCTGCACTATAGGCAATAACCACTAAATCGGAATCTAGATCTTGGGATCGTGTGAACTGATCAAGGACAATAGGGTTGTACGGCGCTACGCGTGCCGGAACACAACAAACCCCTGGTATATTCAGTTGTTGCAAAAATCGGTCTGTAGCCTCTTGAGGAACCACCCCAGGGATGACCAACAATCTTGAAAAGGCCATGTCAGAGACTACTTAATTAGACAGCACAGTTCTAGAGTACTTTCCCCATCGAAAGACTGTTACATCTCTACCCATAAGTGCTCATACCGGTGCAAAATGTCACGACTCTCTATCCAACATCCAACATCATCCCCTTGCTCATGATGCTCAATCCTTGTCAGTATTCAAGGGTGTCAGGGGACAAACACAACTCTCCTGTTCCAGCCACTGCGATCCCACTTGATGTAGGGCTGCCATCACGGGTTGAATTTGGTGACCCTTAGGGGTGAGGGAATATTCTACACGGGGAGGAATCTCAGCATACACACGGCGCTCCACTAACCCTTGAGCTTCCAACTCTCGTAGGCGTTGGGTCAGGGTTTTGGTGCTGATGCCAGAGAGTGCCGCGAGTAATTCGTGGGTGCGCCGATCGCCACCAAAAAGTTCCCGTAGAACCAAAATAGACCACTTATTGTCCAACAAATCAAGCACAAATTGAATCGGACACTTAATCTCTAAGCACGGATTGGCTTCCAACATAGGCTTCATTTTCACAGGATACTCCACCACAGAAAACAACTTGATAGCACAAGCGCTGACTTGTCAGTTCGCTTTCTCAAACCATGTTGGGCTTCTAAAGCTTTTTAGCGTTCTTTTTATCCGCAAAACCAAAATCTATAATATTTCTTTAGAAATATCCCCCAGTCTTATATTTACCTTAATGCTTTACTCCAAGTAACTATAGGGTAGCGTTGGTACCTGACTTGTGGACGGGCATCAGTTCAAGAAAAGTGATGCACAGTCATCATTCTGAACAACCCGCTCTATGATCAGTTCAATTTCTCATAGGAAGGCACCCAACAATCCCATACCGCGCAGAGCTTAATGATTTCCCCAGAATAGCCTTAATGCCCGATTTCGACCCAATCTTTTACTAGCGGAAACTATGGGGTGGTAAGCGTAACTATCTTGCTATTGCAGGGGGGATCTCTAGGATATGGAGAGACTAAACCTAATGTTATGTAGGAGCATCGAATATGGTTCGTCTACTAGTTGGTGTGCTGGTGTTTGTGATTAATACGGTTTACCGCAATCGCCCAATTCCCCGATTTTATGTGCTAGAAACCGTGGCAAGAGTGCCTTATTTTTCCTACCTATCTGTCCTCCACTTCTATGAAACCCTTGGGTTATGGCGAAAGGCCGATTGGCTGAAGGTACATTTTGCCGAATCCTGGAATGAACTCCATCACCTATTAATTATGGAAGAGTTGGGCGGCGATAAAGTATGGGCTGATCGCTTTTTAGCACGCCATGTAGCATTACTTTACTACTGGATTATTGTGTTGCTCTATCTGGTTCATCCAAAAGCAGCCTATCACTTTATGGAATTGGTCGAAGGTCATGCCTACAATACCTACAACAAATTTTTAAAGGAACAAGCAGACGAACTCAAAGCACAACCTGCACCGCAGATTGCGATTCAATACTATCGCGATGGAGATTTGTACATGTTCGATGAGTTCCAAACCGGACAAGTTCCTGAACATCGTCGTCCATCTATCAACAATTTGTATGACGTGTTTGTGAATATTCGCGATGACGAACAAGAGCACGTTAAAACCATGGTGGCATGTCAAAAAGCGGATGCTCAATCGGCCTTCAAGAGTCCTCACAGTCAAGTCCAGTTAGGGTCTACCGTCCAATAATCCGAAAAGACGCCGAGGATTTTGATCATCCCATCTTCCCCGAAGATCGCCTACGCGTCACCATGAAGATTCAGTAAGCACACTGAAGGTCGGCAGTCCAAACAGGCTGCCGATTGCTGATGATTTAGTCAGCCCACTTAGAAAAACAGTTGCTCATAAACTGAAAAAGTCTGTTTCATCATGGACGGATACCAGGAATATTCAATCGAATCCGATAGATTCCGGTCTGTGCTGTCAGATAGAGCGTTTTTCCATCTGACTCTCCCCAAGTAAAGTTATGCGGATGCTCAGAACCAATGATGGTACCCAAGTGTTTACCTTGGGGAGACAGAATCCATAATCCACCAGGACCAGAGACATAGACATTACCCTGCTGGTCTACTTTGATACCATCGATGGCATCCTCTCCCGGGGCCTGGGTCATGTCATAGAAAACCTTGCTGTTGGCTACGGTGCCATCAGCGTTTACTTCGTAGCGCATGACAACCTTATTTTTTTCATCCCAGTTGCCTACATACAGGTACTTCTCATCCGGTGAAAAGGCGATGCCATTGGGACCGTTCAAATCTTTGCTGACTAGTTTGAGCTGACCGTTTATCAGAGCATAGACGCCACTAAAGGGCAATTCTTTACGCGGATCATCGGCGAATTTTGGGAGTCCAAAGGGTGGGTCTGTAAAGAAGAGAACCCCATCGGAACGGTAGACCAAATCATTGGGGCTATTGAGACGTTTGCCTTCATAGCGATCAGCGAGTACCGTGACAACACCATTTTTTTCCAGTCGCACAACCCGCCGATTGCCATGCTCATTGATGGTCAACCGACCTTCCTTATCTAGGGTGAGCCCATTGGAGCCAGGCTGTTTGTAGGCACCGATGTCTACGCCTGCATAGCCACTTTTGGTGCGGAAAATAGAAACCTGACCGTCGGCAGTCCAGCGATAAATTGTGTTGTTGTTAGGGTCACTAAAGAGCAGATAACCGCCATCCCTTACCCAGACTGGACCTTCGGTGAACTGAAAGCCACTGGCGAGTTTCTCGATTTTGGCATTGGCGGGAACAATGGCATCCAAGGCCGGATCTAAGCGAACAATTTTGGCACCCGTATCCTGCTGAATACTACCGAGCGCTCCTGGTTTGTAAAAATCCAAAGTGGCCGAGCGAATCCAGATAAAATTACTGGGCGGACTGGAAAGGGGTCCATTGATCCCGAAGACCGCCAGTTGAATGTTTTGTCCTGGCTTGACGTTCCGACCTACGACTAAACGGTTGGGGGCATTGTAGCCCTTGATTAAATCACTACCCGTCTGTCCTAAGACTAGAGGTAGCTGCCCATTCACCCACACTTCAGCATAGTCGTCCACCACCGTTTCAAAAATAACATCCGAACCCGTGGGGTCAAAGTTACCTACTTTTTCGGGAATGGTGAACTTAAGGCGATACCAGTTAAAGCAGAGTTTGCCTGTGCAGCGACGTTGGTCTAGGGTATCAGGAGCGATAGCTTCCCATTTGGAATCGTCAAAGGTCGCGGCCCCGGCCTGGGGTGTAATGTCATAGGTTTTGTTAGGGGGACCTGAGGCTTTGCGGTCTGGCCCCGGACTTTTGAAATCGGTTTCGATGATCCTGGCATCACTGTACCGCCACTGCCCTTTGACCAATTGGGTACCCTCGAGCGTCGCCAGGTTGATCACCGCTTCAGGATGGATAGCCGGAGCATCTTGGGTCACTTGTGCACAGATGCTTCCGTTCTGGAGGGTCCATGCCGTGAGACTAGAGAGGATTAGGAAAGAAATTCTTCTTTTCATGAGGTATCTCCAAGGGATATGCACCCAGCGAACAAACCAATAGAGGGTGCGTACGGAATCAAACAAGGCGCACACCAACGCCCAGAGGCTATGGCTTCAGCGCGTTGGCTCCTGCCATGGCAATTTCTTCATCCTGCTGCGCACTGGCTGCCCCACTAACGCCAATGGCCCCAACAATCTGTCCCTCGACTTCAATCAAGACCCCACCTTGCAGAGGCGTAAAATCTTCCATGGCAATTAAGGCAGTCCGCCCCCCCTTGATGGCATCTTCAAAAAATTTAGTGGGATGCTTAAAGAGCGCAGCGGTGCGGGCTTTCCCGATAGAAACCCGGGAACCGGCAGCGAAGGTATTATCGAGTCGTTCCAAGGCAATCAGATTGCCCCCTCCATCGACAACGGCGATGGCTCCTCCCGGTGAATTTTTCTTTTTGGCTTCGGCTACTGCCGCCGCAATAACGGTCTTTGCCCCTTCCAAGGTCAAAGCTTTTTGGTTTACGACCTGCGCTTGTACGGAAGTGACAAAGGTAGCTAAGACCAGCAGCAAAGCCATGCTGTGAATCCATACTTTCATGATTAGAAATTCCTGTTTTTATTGTTTTCAAATGCTTAGCACTATCGGGTTAGATAGCCCTAAACCCTTACGATTGCGGAGTAATGGTGACGCGCATCACTTTCTCCGTTTCCCCATAGGCAGCTTGATCATTGACCTTCTGCACAACACCATTCTCCTCCGCTCCCGTATTCGGTGCTTTCTGACGGGGTCCTTGATTTGGTCCAATCCCTGGCTCCTCATCCACTTCAGTCCCATCATTCAAGAGGACCATTTGGGAGGTGACATCACCACCCATGGGCGCACCTTGAGCATCAAATAAAGTAATACCGGAGCCAACCGGCGCGTAGAACCAATCGTTAGACTGCCCAAACATCGTGGCTATGGATAGTTGTTGGCCTGGGGTGGCACTCACTGTAAACTCAAACACTTGCCCAGGCCGAATGCCCCCTGCCTTGTTAGCACCCACCGCTGTATCAAATACACCACTGGATAGAACGCCACTCTGGTCTTTCAATGATTTTGCCAACATAGTGGGATTACCGTCTTCAGCAATAGCCTCTAAACCTTGGCCCCGATCTTTCTGGCCTATCGTAAACAGTGGCTCTGGGGTGTTATGAATCAGCCAGACCCCAGGGGAAAAGTCCAGCGTCCATTTAGTGCCATTGGAGGCCGTAAACTGATCTTTTACAGAGATGTTCTCGATACGGACTTTGAATTTAGTGGGAGCTGATTTGGTGGTCTGAGATAGAGTCGTTTGTGGATAGCCTTTGCTTGCAGAAAATCCAGCAGATGATATTCCTACGACAGCGGTAATTACTAGAGTCATTCCAAAAGCAAGTTTGCTAAATTTCATAGTTAATCTCCTTGAAGTATAAATAGTTGTTTCCCTAAGACAGTAGGAATGAATAACTTGGAAGATAACTACGATTAAATCTCAGCTAACTTAGACATTGCTGATAGAAAACGTTAATCAGATTAGACTTTGCTGAGCAAAAGGTGAGAAAGCAATAGCCTGCATTCCAGTAGTTAATTACTTCTCTAGCAGTAGTGATCGGGTGTTATCTGCCCAATGGCAATGTCTACATCTCTCACATTGTTTGATACGCGTTCATAGCTAAGATGGGCAACCAGTTTATATTGGATTGTCCTATGCTCTTGTATTATCAGCTAGACTGATCATCTAGCTTAATTGGAGGGTGACCATGCGCGAGGTTGGAGCCTTTGAAGCTAAGAACAAACTTAGCACCTTGCTTGACTGGGTTGAGAGTGGCGAGGAAGTTGTTATTACCCGACACGGCAAAGCTGTTGCGCGTCTCATTCCCAATATCGTTGCACCTGATCGCAACAAAGCCATTGCTGCCGCCCGGCGCATCCGTGAGCGGGCTGCTGCACTGAAAAGCGGTGCCTTCAACTGGCAAGAGTGGAAAACCTATCGTGATGAAGGCCGTCCGTGAGTCTAGTACTCGATAGTTCAGTCACACTTGCCTGGTTTTACAGCGAAGAACTGACACTGGCGACGGAGCAAGTCTTTGATAGCGTGATCGCTGATCGTGCCTGCGTGCCGTCGCTCTGGCGGCTTGAAATTGCCAACAGCCTGCATATGAGCGTCAGGCGAGGACGAATCAGTGCGGAGTTTCGTGATGCTTCACTTGCCGACCTCGCCTTGCTGCCTATTGCGGTGGATCCAGAAACCGACACGTTCGCCTGGTCGGCTACTCTACGCTTGGCCGAACGGTTCCAACTGACTCTCTACGATGCGGCTTATCTCGAACTTGCTCAGCGGCTTGCTCTGCCGTTGGCTACGCTTGATCAGGAACTACGTACCGCAAGCACCGCGCTCGGCGTTCCTTTGCTTGGCAGTTGAGACAGGGGATTTTTGTGTATCCCCCGAAAAGGGATTAGCTGTTCGAGAAAATGGGAAGAAAGGAGGGTCCTCCTCGAACTTAGAAACTTACTTTTACTTCTCTACAAGCCGCATCGTATGACCATCGGGATCTCTTACCAAAAAGCCCTTTTTAAATCCTAGGGTTTGCCCAGGAATTACAACAATATCAGGCGAGATGAAGTTTGATTGGTTGCTTCTCAAGCGTTGAGCCATAGCCCCTGTATCTTTCACCGCTAAAGTCGTTTGCCAGTGCAGAAGATCATTGGAATGTTCATCTATGGGTAGAGGTCTACCATCCTTAGGGGTCAGGTATTCCAAAAACTCAATCCCAGGACCTGTGGGCGCTCTTAGCCCGCTGATATGCAACCGTGCTCCAAATACATTGTTGAGATGCTCCTGTTCAGTGCCGTAGTTTTCACTTTCACCAGCCAGCCTCATGCCGAGTAGATCACGGTAGAATTTCAGACTTGCCTCGGTATTCGCAACAACAATCGCCGTATGGTCAATGCCTAAAAAGAGTTGATTCGTTGGCCGCTGCCATTTCGGATCGCCTTTGCCTGGAGGAAAATTGATAATTTCTAGGTAATGACCGTCTGGGTCGCGAAAGTAAAAGGCCCGAATTCCGGCGGCGGCTTTGTTCCAATCAGGAAGGCGTTGAGGAGCCGTGGAAGCATGTTGGATCTTGAACTGGCGCAGGTGCTGATAGGCTTTGTCCATGTCGCTGACGACAATAGCAATATGTTGAAACCAGCGGTCATTGCTGCGTGTATCCATCGGGAAGGGCTTGCCCTTAGGCGTTAGATACTCGGTTAGCTCAATAGACTCGCCACCCAACTGCATCCGTACCACCCGCATTCGGACGCCAAACAGCCCTTGCAATTGTTCGTATTCTGAACCCAGTACTTCCACATCGGATACTTTCTTAAACGATAGGACTTGAGAATAGAATTCAATAGCCTGATCCATGTCAGAAACAGTCATCCCTACCGATTCCACAGCCGTCACCGCTGACTGGTTTGTTTGTTGGGCAATAACAGTCGAGACTGCCCTGCTGCTGGGTTGAGTATAGGCTGGAGTACTACTGGCAACAACGGCAACCCATAGGCTCACGGACAGCAGAATACGGAGCCCTCCCCGCCCCCCATATCGTAGATTCTCGAAGAGTATTCTGGGGGGAGAAGCATCCTTAGGGAAAATAGAGCAGTTCTTATTCGAGTGAAATACGGGTCGGGGTTTGGCATTGCCAAACCCACACAG
>JBAUTB010000163.1:0-10109 GCA_049582005.1 Gloeobacterales cyanobacterium
GTTTACGGTTCCATCAGGATTTATATGAAAGGATACTAATCTTCTGTATAGTTGGTCATCATCTGCAATTTCTTCTATCTCTGTAACTTCTGCTGTCATCCCGAAGGCTCAAGCACCTAGAATATAAAACACTAGTTCTTGTACTTTTGGCAAATCTGCTTGGCCTTCAGTGAACTTCCGATTTTCCTCAATCCCTTCAACGAGAAGATAACTAAGTTCTTTTTTAGAACTAATTTCAACTTCAAGAGCACCTCTTTCCCCACGCCATTCTATCTGCACACCACCATCAGACAGAGGAACAATCATAAAAGGCTTGGCGGCTGTATCTTCTTTAAGCGAAGACAAGATGTCGTATGCTTTGTTTATGGCATCTTGAGATATTGGGTCTGATCTATAAGAGTCCCAATCTTGCTTTAACTCTCTAAATGCCATCAATTGCTTGGTAGCTTCACCGAACCAAGATTTGCTTCTGGGGAGTCCAGCAGCATGACGATGGGCTCTTGGCTTACTTCTAGCCTTGGTGGTCATCAACCGTCCAAAGCCAGACTTTGTTCTTTTAGATTTAGAAGCGACGAAGGTTTCCAACCCATCTAAATCCCCGACCTCAGTTGCGGTCTCTGGCTCGTAGGCATCGGGCAGGTTTTTTCCCACTGCGGCTGCGGCTCTTCCAATGCTTCGAAAAACCACACCATACTTTTTCTTCATAGCCTCAGAGTAGCCATCAATGTGATGACCACAAGCAATGCAGATATGATTTCGTAAGAACCTTTTACGAATGTGAGTAGAACCACATGCAGGGCATTTCATTAAGCTTGGTTTCAATTCGTATCTTCATTATGCAACGCCGGATTTAGCTAACCCCATACTTTTTGAACCAAGCTTGCAATCGCTTATCGCCATCCTCAGCTTGTTCTTTCCGATAGGTAGGGCGATAGTCCGCATGAAAACCGTGGGGAGCATCAGGATAAACCACAATTTCAGAAGGACTTCCAGCTTCTTTCAACGCTTTTTCCATTTGCTCAATACTGGCAAGCGGAATACTGCTATCACTGCCTCCATAGAGGCCAAGTACTGGCACTTTCAGGGAAGAAACGATATCCACAGGATTCTTAGGCTTCAACTCACTAGCTTCACCCGTGAGCGGACCATACCAGGCCACCCCTGCTTTGACCTTGGGATTGTGATCGGCATACATCCAGACGATTCTGCCTCCCCAGCAAAATCCAGTAATTCCCAGTTTGGAGATATTGCCTTTACCCGATTTATTGGCCCATTCCACGGTCGCATCCAGATCCGAAAACACTTGGGCATCAGGAACTTTGGAAACAACCTTCGTAATGATTTCTGGGATGTCCGTCATTTTAGACACATCCCCTTGACGGGCATAGAGCGCCGGAGCAATAGCTAGATAGCCCTGCTTTGCAAAGCGGCGGCAGACATCTTTGATATGTTCGTGGACGCCAAAAATTTCCTGGACCACCAACACCACCGGGAAGGGCCCCCCTTTTGCGGGCATTGCTTGATAAGCCGGAATTTCACCATCAGCGACGGGGATTTTGATCTCGCCCGTCATTAACCCCGCGCTATCGGTAACAATCGTCTTTGCCGAAATCGGTTGTACCGCTAAGGCAAACCCTGCAGCCAGGGTGGACATGACGAAGGTGCGACGATTAAATTCCGTTTTTCTTAGTAATTCCTCGTTCATGGGCTGTAACTCTTTTGATGACTCCATTCAGAGTAGTTTATGAAGAGCAAGTGTGGGAACCTCGGGGGTCTAAGATGCAGGGTAGAGCCTCTCCAAACAACCATGTCTCCACCCTCTTCCTCCCCGAATCAAAAAAACAATCGCTTAATCCATGAGGCCAGCCTATACCTGCGCAAACATGCCCATAACCCAATCAATTGGTATCCCTGGGGTGAGGAAGCGCTCAAAAAAGCGGCGGAGCTGGACCTCCCTATATTCTTGAGCATCGGCTACAGTTCTTGCCACTGGTGCACAGTGATGGAGAATGAAGCATTCTCTGACCCAGCCATTGCTGACTTTATGAACGAGCACTATGTGGCGATCAAAGTGGACCGGGAAGAACGTCCAGATTTAGACAGCATCTATATGCAATCTCTTCAACTGATGACGGGACAGGGAGGATGGCCGATGAATGTATTTTTGACGCCACAGGATCTCATTCCTTTCTATGGCGGAACCTACTTCCCCATCGAGGCCCGCTATGGAAGACCAGCATTTATGGAAATATTGGACCGAATCCAAGAGTTTTACCATACGGAAAAAGACAAAATCCAAACGCATAAGACTCAGCTCCTGAGTGCCTTACAACAAGCAACGCACCTAGCCCCCCTGGATCAAATCGAACCAAGAACCTTGCGTTCAGGCTTAGAGCAATGCCAGCGCATCCTCCAGCGGGGCGGTCCTGGCCCCAATTTCCCAATGATTCCCTATGCCGAAGCAACGCTTAGAGCTAGCCGATTTCTGGACTGGAGTCTCCTAGCCCAGGAAGCTCGTCAACGTGCCGAAGAAAGAGCCGAAGACCTCGTGTTAGGAGGAATATTTGACCACGCAGGCGGAGGTTTCCATCGTTACACCGTTGACGGCACCTGGACAGTTCCCCACTTTGAGAAAATGCTCTACGACAACGGGCAGATTTTAGAATTCATTAGCGACCTTTGGCGGGCAGGCAAACAGGAACCATCCATAGAGCGCGCAGTTCATAAAACGGTTCAGTGGCTAGACCGAGAAATGACCAGCCCGCAAGGCTACTTTTATGCGGCCCAGGATGCAGATTCCGAAGGAGAAGAAGGCAAATATTATGTGTGGAGTTACCAGGAACTTGAACAAGCCTTGACCGCCGAAGAATTCCAACATCTAGTCGAACAGTTTGACATTACTCCTAAGGGAAATTTTGAAGGGCATATTGTCCTACAACGGATGCACCTGGGGAAACTCCCAGAAGTTTTAGAAGGCGCTTTAGATAAACTGCATGACATCCGCCTAAAGCGTATCCCGCCAGTAACGGACACCAAGTTGATTGTGGCCTGGAATGCCCTACAGGTATCAGGCTTAGTGAAAGCGTCTTTGGCCTTTGATCAATTGGATTATTTAACCCGTGCAAAGCGCTGTCTAGGGTTTATTCTTGAACACCTACAACCCCAGGACCGACTGCATCGAATCTATTACGGCCCTGAGCAACCGATAACTGTTCTGGCTAAATCGGAAGACTATGCACTCTTGATTAAAGCGTTACTGGACCTATTCGAAGCCACTCAGGAAGTTCGCTGGCTAGAACAGGCGCAAAGCCTACAAAGCCAGATGGATGAACTGTTTTGGGACCCGGAAATGGGAGGTTATTTCAACACCAGTAGCAGTGATAGTCAAAATTTGATTCTAAGAGAAAAAGATTATCAAGACAATGCTACCCCCAGTGCCCATGGAATTACGGTGCGCAACTTAGTCCGACTCTTCTCCTTTACCGATGACCAGTCTTATCGGGAGCGCGCCTACAACATCCTCTTGCTCTTCGGACAGACCATGCGAGAACTTCCCAGAGCTTGCCCTAGCCTCTTGAGTGGCTTAGATGAATATCTGAACCAATCCGTTATTAAAGGCCCGCAGGAAGTCGGCAGCACGTTATTACACCAGTACTGGCCAGGTCTATCGTTTAGGAAGACCAACAATAGCCACCCTTTAGTGTGCCGTGGCTTGGAGTGTTTAACGCCTCCAACTTCACCTCAGGAATTGCAGCAACAAATTCTGCAAAGCATTACCCGGACGAGCCTGTAGGGCCTAAAAGAGTGAAGTCACGGTTGCTTTAAGAGACGGGCATCCAGAACGAACGGCTCAGGAAGAAAAATTTGAATCTTGGCAAAGTCTGCATGACGAGGATTCAGCAAGATATTGTTCTCTTGAGGAACAACTGCTGAGGGTACCAGTAACAGCAGCGTTTTGCCCTGGGCAGCCCATTGATCGCCCATGACTGCCAAGCTTGAAGGAGCAGGCGTATCTCTCCAGTCAGGGATAAGCTGAGTTGCTTCTACCCTGTCCCGCTCTATATCATCAGGA
This sequence comes from Gloeobacterales cyanobacterium, assembly GCA_049582005.1. Lineage (GTDB taxonomy): Bacteria > Cyanobacteriota > Cyanobacteriia > Gloeobacterales > PMM-0068 > Sivonenia. The sequence goes on from JBAUTB010000163.1 coordinate 4,073, forward strand.
ATCTCTACCCGAATAGCAGCACGACTGGTTCCAAAATCCGCTACATCCAGATGAACTAAGGTTTCTAAGGCGGTTAAAGATAAAGTGGCAGAACAATAAACAATGGCTGTTCCCTTAGAGTTCCAGCGCCCCCCCGCTCGACGTGCTCCCTCTCCATCAAAGGCTGTGGTTGCATATTTGATCTTGGAAAGCCGCCAAATCAGCACTAGCTATAGACTCCATAGTCAATACGGTGAAGCAAATCCACGACTTGCTCAACGCCAGCGTCCGTATCCAACAATTCCAGCGGTTTTGTTCCCCCTAATGCTCGATTGGGACGATTAAGCCAGTCTTTAACGGTCGCTTCACTTTCAAAGACCTCCTTCGCCAAGGCAATGACGCGCGCTAGACGATAGAGCCGATCCGAGGGAGCTTGGGTTAAAATTTTTTCCCCTTTCTTATGCCGGGCAAGGGTGCGCGGGGTAATTCCAATCAATTGTGCCAATTTAGATTCTGGAATATTAAACCGCGTAGCTATCTGGGAAGCTAATCGGATTGAAAATCCTCGCCGTATTGCTTGCACAATCTCTTGCTCAGGACTTATTTCGTGATGTTCTACCCCAAGGATGTTAAGCGTAGCTGAACTAAGCGTCATGACTATTATTTTTAAGACAGATGTCATTATTTTAGCGACAAATGTCTTATCATGCTACGCAGTCATAACAGGAGTAATGAATGAGAATTGAGACCCTCGCTGTTCATGCGGGTCATAGTGTAGACATGAATACGGGGGCGATTACCCCACCTATTCAGCTATCTACAACTTTTGAACGTGCCGAAGATGGTAGTTATCCCCATGGTCACTTCTATAGCCGCACGAGCAACCCCAACCGGGAAGCTTTAGAACAATGCCTAAGCGCTCTGGAAGGTGGCGTCGCCAGTGCCGCTTTTGCTTCAGGCTCCGCCGCGACCATGAGCATTTTCCAAAGTCTTTCTCCCAAAGATCATGTTCTCGCTCCAAAAGATGCCTACCATGGAACGGCCAAGCTCTTGACAGAAATCTTCATGCCTTGGGGATTAACAGTCAGTTTTGTAGATATGACCGACCTCGATCAAGTCCAGACGGTCATCCGACCCAATACCAAATTGATTTGGACCGAAACCCCTTCCAATCCGTTGTTGAAAATTACCAATATCGCTGAGGTTGCGAACCTAGCTCATCACATAGGAGCCCATTGCGTTTGCGACAATACCTGGGCAACCCCTGTCTTACAACGCCCCTTAGAGCAGGGTGCAGACCTTGTCCTCCACGCTACGACTAAATACTTGGGTGGTCATAGTGACGTTTTGGGAGGAGCCGTAATCTCCAAAGAGGAAGATTTTTTCTTCCAAAAAATCCGAACGGTACAACAAACTGGAGGAGCGGTCCCTTCGCCCTTTGACTGTTGGCTCACGCTGAGAGGCATTCGGACCCTTCCCTATCGGATGCGAGCACACTCAGAAAATGCCCTCAAGATTGCCCAATTTTTAGATCAGCATCCTGCCATTGAGAAAGTCTACTATCCTGGTTTGCAGCAGCATTCAGGTCATGACCTGGCAAACCAACAAATGAAACTTTTTGGAGGGATGCTTGCTTTCCAAGTCGCTGGAGGGCAAAGCCGCGCCATGGAAGTTTGTTCCAAAGTAAACTTATTTACCCGCGCAACCAGTCTCGGAGGCACCGAAAGTTTAATCGAACATCGAGCCTCCATGGAAGGTCCTAAAACGCAAACACCTGATAATCTTCTGCGGGTCTCTATAGGCCTTGAGCACATAGACGATTTGCTAGAAGACCTAAGGCAAGCTCTCTAGGGCTTCTTTCTGGCAGAGCGTAGTCAAGTTTTTAATCTGACTAAGGAAGATGGGCCATTGTTATCTGGAGCGAAAAACACCAAGGAAGAACTTGTGAAGGGTATGCTCGATAGAGAGGACTACAAAATGTTAAATAAGAATTCTAAGGATCTTCGGGGCTGAATAGTAGCCTAGGAGGGTAATGTGGGCCTATCGCTATTGCATTATATTTTACCACCCATCGTCGGTGCCGGTATTGGTTTTACCTCAGACACAATTGCTATTCGTATGCTTTTTCGGCCCTATAAGCCTAAGTACCTATTCGGACGTCAGCTACCCCTAACTCCTGGTCTCTTCCCCAAAGGGCAGGTGCGTTTTGCAGGCAAAGTAGCCCAGATGATGACCGACAAATTATTGACCCCTGAAGAAATCCAGCGCATTGCCCAGCGGCTATTGACTCCTGCCCGCATTGAAGAAGGGCTGCGCTTTACCTTGCTCTATATCCTGGGTGAATATGGAGACCCACGCCGTCGTGCTCGCCTGGCCGTTGGATTAGGAGAAATTCTCAAACAAGTCTTCAGTGCCTCTTTGCCTCAGTGGATCGAGCAGTTAAGTCATTCCAGAACCACAGAAAAATGGCTGGAACAACTTTTTGATCAAGTGATCTTGGGCTTAAAGATAAGCTCAGCTCAGGCAGAAACGATATCTCAATGGATTGAGCAGAATCTCTTCACGCCGGAACGGGTACGTCAGGCCCTCGTCAATGTGCTCACCCCTCAAACCTTAGAGACCCTTGATCGGGAAGCCCGTGAACGGAGCAAGGGAGGGCTTTGGGTTGTCGCTAACTTAATTGGACTGAAAGACCCCCTTACGCGCTTAAAAACGTTTTGCATGGAGCGTCCTGAGGCGGCCAATGAACTTTTTGCCCGCTTTCTAGTAGAGGTAGGCGTTCATGAACGCCTCGTGGGATCCCTTACCGGGCTGAGTATTCAAAATTTTCCAGCAGGGACCATCCAAAATCTGCGTCGCCAGTTTATCAGCAGTATTATCCAATCTCTAGAACTTCAAGGGCCCGTCCTTAGTCAACAAATTGGAGCGTCCATCCACTGGAACCGTTGGGCGGCGGCGGTACTGAATCAGATTACGAGTTCTCAGCAAACTTTGGGCTGGATTGATAGCCTTGCGAAAGGAACCAGCGGTATCGTAGATAACTATTTAGTCCGTGAACTAGAACCTCTGGTCATTAAATTCTTACCTGCCTTAGGCTTGGAGGAATTAGTTGTCAAAAAGATTTGTGCCACTTCTGCGAAGGAACTGGAAGCGGCTATCCAACAGGTGGCACGTAATGAACTGAAAGCGATTCCTTACGTGGGGATGACCCTTGGCTTCTGTGTAGGTCTTTTTGAAGTTTTATTGGTAGCTTTTCTACCGAATTAATGGGCTAGAGATCCATCTGTATAAATAGGGCTTTTAGATATCGGCCTTCTTTAAAACACACAGGATGGTCTAAGGCATGTCCTGTGCGCTCTATAACGGAAAAAGAACGCTTTCCAAGACCACTTTCTATAGTGGCTTCAAAATCCTCTTCTGACACATGGGCAGAACAGGAACAACTGACTAAAATTCCTTGCGAGCTCACGACACTAGCCCCCAGCATGGTTAGCTGCGTGTAGGCTTTTAGGGCCTGCAAACGGTCTGCTGCTCTTTGGGCAAATGAAGGGGGGTCTAGAATCACTAAATCAAATTTCTGGCCCTGATTTTTCAAATTTGCCAACTGTGCAAACGCATCTCCCTGCAAACATTGATGAGGTACCTGCGCCAGTTTAGGATTAAGCAAAAAGTTACGGCCTGCACTGGCCAAGGCATGAGCACTGAGGTCCAAACTGACTATGCCTTTAGCCCCTCCACAGGCAGCATAGACCGAAAATCCGCCCGAGAAACTAAAGACATTGAGCACCTGCTTTCCTTTCGCTAAGGATTGGACCCTGGCTCGATTATCTCGTTGGTCCAGAAAAAATCCTGTCTTTTGACCCTTTAGAACTTCGGCTTCAAAACTCAGCCCATTTTCCAGAAAGATAACAGGAGCTTGGAGAGGCTCCCCATAGAGGATCTGACCATCTTCCAGCCCGTAGAGATGGTCTGCCTGTTGCTGCACCCCCCTACTCAGCCGCAAAACCAAGCGGGGGAGGGGAAACAGTCCTTGGATAGCCCTCAGGACAGTATAGAGATGAGGAATCCAGCAACAGCTATAGAGCTTCAAAACGAGCGTATCGGCATAGCGGTCAAGGACTAGCCCGGGTAGCCCATCATTTTCTCCATAGACCAGTCGATAGCCCGTCGTACCTGTACTCAGCAGAGACTCCCGTAGGATAAAAGCTTCTTGCAAGCGTTCTTGAAACCAAGCTTGGTCAATCGTGGCAGGTTTTCTTGCTTGCAAAATACGCAAACGAATCACGGAAGTCGGGTCATAGAGTCCTACGGCTAGAAATTTATTTCGGTGGTCAAAGACTACGCCCAGACTGCCTGGAGGACCTTCTCCCTGCTGTTCTTGAATCGATTGATCGAAGAGCCAGGGATGTCCTGAACGTAAAACAGCCTCTATGCGATGACTAACCCGAAATTTTAGAACCTGACGGGGAATACTAGGAATAGCCTCTGGGGTCATAGACATAGCAACAAAAAGCCCCATCTAGAATTATGATAGTTACATGATTAAGCAAATTAATGAAGTCTCTAAAGGAATTCAGGTCCAATTAGCAGATGGCAGAAAAGGAACAATAGGGGAGCAGGAGCCAGATGGAAGAGTGCAACTCTTCTTGCCCCATTTAGAAATATTCTCCCCTCGTACCTTAGTAAAACTTGTAGGTGAAGAAAGACGCTCCTCCTCTTCACGCAGCAGTAGATAAGCGTTTCTTCTTGTAGGTCTGTCTTTCTGTCTCATGGTCTGATTCCATGGTTATAGAACCTCGCTACAATCAGGAGGTTCTTATGTACAGTGCTCTGTGGATTTAAGTTTCAATCCGCTAGATATTCCGAACGGTTGGCATTTCACCGTTCTCATTTTGGATGTCTTTTTTTTGGGGATGGTACTCTACAATCGCTGGTTTTTTCACAAGGTCACCCCGACACCCCAAGAATGCAGAGCCCTCGATTCCGATATTTTGGTTTCGGTTTTAGTTCCTGCTCGCAATGAAGAGCATAATATCCGCACCTGTATTACGTCTCTCTTAAGACAGGACTACCCTCACTATGAAGTGATTGTGCTCGATGATGAATCTACGGACAACACGGGGCCGATTCTTCAGGAGTTAGCCACTCAGGATTCACGCTTGAAGGTTCTCCGTGGCAGTTCTTTGCCTTCAGGTTGGCGGGGTAAACCCTATGCCTGCCATCAGCTTGCTCAAGTCGCCAAGGGAAAATATCTTTTATTCACGGACGCCGACACAGTCCATGAGCCCCAAAGTGTCCGTTATCTATTGACGACATTTCTCAAACACGATGCAGATTTAGTTACGACCTTCCCCTATCAACTCGTCGGGACCTGGAGCGAGAAGCTGCTGGTTTCTTTTATGCTCCGCTTAGGCTATTTTTTCCTGCCGTTTTCGTTTGTCTGTAATGTGAAAAAACCGCTTGCGCTCGCCTGTGGTCAATATTTAGCGGTCAAAGCTGAGCCATATCACATAATAGGTGGTCATGGACGCGTTAAAGATACGGTCACCGAAGATGTACCCCTATCGCGCGTCTATAAGAAGGAAGGATTAAAAATCATTTGGTTCGAAGGGGCTCGTGCCGTTTCGTGCCGGATGTATCAGAGTCTGCATGAACTTTGGCAAGGTTTTTCCCGCAGCTATTACGATGGTTTTGGTTCCCCTTTCATTCTTCTTGGTTTTCTGTATTTACTCCTGGCTGGAATGCTAGGACCTGTGGTCTTCTTGGGCCTATGGGCTTTTGGCAAAGGTTCTTGGCCACCCGTTGTCATAGAGTTATTTTTGCTCTTGCTCGCCCGTTGGGTTCTTCTCGACCAATGGAAAGAACCTTGGTGGCTTTTAATAGCCCATCCTGTGAGTGTCCTTGCGACTTTTATAATTGCGGTGAATTCCTGGCGAATTCGACAGCTCAAACAAGTTACTTGGCGCGGAAGAACCGTTAGTTAAGGCTGTGTGCATCGCTAACATGGTTTACAACGACAAGACACCCGTCTTGGCTTGCCAATATCCTTTAGTAATCA
>JBAUTB010000164.1:0-1794 GCA_049582005.1 Gloeobacterales cyanobacterium
GTGGGGTAGGGCTTCGGAGTGAGCGCTCACCGGACCTCGAAGTTCGAGGGTGGGTAAGGCTCACCGTTACCCTCTCTCACCATCACCCAATCATTCTTTATCCTTTTCCAGTTTCCCAGATATACCAAAATGTAAATCTCTGTAACTTTACGACGGAATTATTGGATAAATTAGGGCAATTTAAAGATGGCACCCGATCTCTGTGCGAGTTTATCCGCAGGATCTTGACCAAACCCCAAGCCCAGTTCCCTGATCTTTCCTTGAATAGCCTTCGAATTGTCAAAGGTCATGTATTCTCAAGTCCAGTATTTCAGCTCTGTCGCGGCTAAGTGCCCTACCCTAGACCATAGAGAGGCGATCGTTTCCATGAAAGTGTCCATATCCACCAATCCTGCTCAATCTCGTCAAGTAAAACAGCGTTTGGCGAATCCTGAAGAATCTCTGTCCTATGAATTGGGTAAAGCTGTTCAGGAATTGCCTCCTCTCTATACCCGTCTCCTGGCCGGAGGGATTAGCCTGCTGGTGTTTGGGGCAATCGCTTGGGCCTACTTCAGCAAAGTAGATGAGGTTGCTCCCGCCAATGGTCAACTTGTCGCCTTTACCGAAGTTCGTCCTTTTCGGGCATCTACGATTGGCACAGTTCAACAAATCAATATTAAAGAGGGAGACACCGTCAAAAAGGGTCAAATTTTGATCGAAATGGATCCTGGACTTCCTCAGACAGATGTGGATCGGTTAACCAAGTCCGCCGAACTCATTCGGCAAGATATTGCCCGTTTGGAGGCGGAAAGGACTGGAGAGCGAAGCACAGATGCTCCCCTGCAAGATCAACTTTTGGAATCTCGCTTAAGAGAATTTGACACAAAACAATTAACCGCTAATTCAGAAGCTCAGCGGCAACTGGCTACTCGCCAAGAGGACACGGCTCGATTAGCCAGGTTAAGAGGAAACCTGAACTATGCCAACGACAGTCTTAAGAATGCCCTGACGCGAGAGCGGGCATTAAGTACCCTCAAGGGAACTGGCGCTGTGCCCCAGCTAGACTACATTAGGGCACAGGATGAAGTGACCAATGCCAGAGACAAAGTAGCGACTCTGGAAAAGGAAATTGATGCCCAACAGGAAAAAATTAATCAATCACAAGAAGCTTACCAGGGAGCAAAAAGTACGGCGGAAGGGTTGCGTTCTCAACGTCAAAGTGAAATTTTAACCCAACTGACCAAGCGCAAAGAAGAATTGACTGATGTACTAGGTAAGTTGGATTCAGCCAAACAGCAGCGGAGTCGAGAAACAATTGAGGCTCCCTTTGACGGGACTGTTTACAATGTCAAGGTGACACGAGGTCCTGTGCAGTCAGGCGAAGAACTTCTATCCATTCTTCCGAAAGGAGAGGATATTGTACTGGAAGCCAAAGTTCTGAATCGGGATATTGGCTTCGTCAGCGAAGGCATGAAGGCAAAAGTGAAGTTGGCAACCTTCCCGTATCAGGAATTTGGCATTGTGGATGGGGTTGTGGAGAAGGTTAGCCCAAATTCGATCGTAGAAAAAGACGTTGGCTTGGTCTTTCCCACTAAGATCCGGTTAAACAAACACTCTATTTCGGTTCGCGGTAAAAACGTAGAACTTACCCCAGGCATGGCTGCGACAGCAGAAATCGTCACCCGCCAAAAGTCAGTCCTGACTTTCCTGATCGAACCTGTGACGCGCCGCTTCAGTGAAGCCTTCTCAGTTCGGTAAGCAGGTAGCTTAGTCCAACAAAAGTAAAGGTTTGAAAGGGGTGAAGAGGTTCCACCC
>JBAUTB010000165.1:0-11519 GCA_049582005.1 Gloeobacterales cyanobacterium
AGAAGAAGGCCGTCAAGCTGAAGGAACAGCAGTCGTTCTCAAGCAATTGCAGCACAAACTGGGCGAGTTGCCGAATGAAATTCAAGCTCAGATTATGGCACTGTCGATCGAACAGTTAGAATTATTAGCCGAAGAGCTGTTGGACTTCTCGAAGATGGAGAATTTGACAGCTTGGTTGGCAACGCATCAGTAAAGCTAATAGCTAAGAGGGGTTTAAAACAAAAGCAATAGCATCCTCTTGACTTTTAAGTTCGCCATCTAGTTGTTTTTCTCTAAGTGTAGTCAAGATATTCTTAAACGCCGGGCCTGGTTTTAAGCCTAAATTTTTGAGGTCATTTCCGGTTAGCAAGGGAGCTGTGCTTTTCCAATCTTTGAGATATTGATGAATCGTTCGGCGCAAACGGGAAGAAGCGCGAGCCGTGAGCAGGAGCAATAGCTCATAGGAAGCGGTTTCCAAGTATCCATAGACCAGACTATCTTTCGCCTCAGCTTTTAAAGCTTGGTCTAGCTTTTCTTCTAGAAAAAATAGCTGTTCTAATCGTTCAAAAGACTCTCCGGCCAAGTTCAATTGGCCTGCAGCCTGTAAAGCTTCTTTCGGAGAAAGGGTTGCCAGGAGCAGTTCCAAACGCAATAACCAGGGATGTTGCAATCGAGTAGTGCTTGGTACTTGACGACTCAAAATAGCCCACCAGCGATTCATGCGTTGTATTTGCCGCGTGATCTTTTGCGACTTTGTGATCCCATCGAGCTTGGGATGGATACAGCGTAGGGCTCCTAGAACATCTAGCCGCTTGAGGGCTGTATGCCAATGGTCAGACTCTAAAATGTAGCGGATTTCCGTTTTTAGGCGATCTCCACCGACGCCATCATGAAGACCTGATTGCAACGCATATTCGATGAGACTCTCCGTTTTTGGTTCCAGATCAAACTGCAGACGTGTCGCAAAGCGGACGGCCCGGAAAATGCGGGTTGGGTCTTCGATGAAACTATTGGCATGCAGAACACGGACTTGTTTTTTCTCTAGGTCTTCCAAGCCTCCAAAGAAATCTATGAGAAGCCCTTGCTCAGGGCCATTCAAGCAGATAGCCATCGCGTTTATGGTGAAATCTCGCCGATAGAGGTCTTGGCGAATCGAAGAGGACTCTACCTCTGGATTGGCGGCTGGATAGGGATAAAACTCCGTGCGAGCCGTAGCAATATCGAGCATCAAATGGTCAGGCCATAGGAGGGTTGCTGTTTGGTAGCGACCGTAGATTTCGAGACGGGTTTCTGGATAGTTTCGCTTAAGTTTTTCGGCCAAATGGACCGCCTTACTTTTCTCGCCCATGCTGTCTTCTAACGTTTCCTGCTGGCCTAGTTCCACCACCACATCCAGATCGATATTTTCGGTGGGGTAATCCAAGAGCACATCCCGCACCGCACCACCCACCAGATAAAGTTTTAATCCCAGTATTTCCGCATATTCACCCGCTTGGGCCAGAATCGACCATACCCGTGCAGGCAATTTTTGGGCCAGGAGGTCTACGTTCCGGTAGGGATTCAGAGCAGGGGTGGGTTGACGACCATTTTTAGAATTCTGAAGATTGAGATGCCGCAAAACGTCCGTTCGAGAGACGATGCCCACCAATCGGCCCCCTTGCATCACGGGTAAACGACCAATATCAAATTTGACCATCAAGTCTTCGATCTCTGACAGGGTTGTAGTTGGGGTGATCGTTCTCACGGCGCGCGGCATGTACCCCTTGACCGGAGCATGACCAAACCCATGATGTAATGCGATGTCTATATCCCGACGGGTGACAATTCCAGCTAAGGCTCCCGTTTCATCGACGACGGGCAAGCCCGAATGACCATAGCGCAATAGAACCCGCTGTGCTTCTTGAATGGTGCAATCTGGGCGGATGGTTCGTACAGGACTGGACATGAGTACTTTTGCCAAGGCGGGACTGGGCAAAAGGTCGAGCAATTGCTGCTTGAGTTCTTTAACAATCATTTCCCCGCTGCCGCCTTTGATTTGGGCCGAGGCTGCCTGGGCATGACCGCCCCCGCCATAGGCACTGAACAAAGTGCCCAGGTCTATACCCTCAATGCGGGATCGCCCAATCAGACTATGACGGACTACCTCTCGGTCTTGATGACCCGCTACTAAGAGACAGAGGTCTAAATTCTGCATGTCAACCAAAGCAGAGACCAAGGCAGAAAGCCCAACTGTGAATTGGGGAAGGGTGATCGCCACATACCCCAGGCGATAGTGCCCATGGGTTTCTACGACCAAGCGCTCCAAAACCTCAGGCAAAAGCTGTTGTACCTCCTGGGTGAGGCCGCCCTCTACATACTCTTGGATGACTTTGAGATTTGCGCCTTGGGTCATCAACCAAGCCAGAGCCAAGGCATCTCGAGGCGTACTGGTAGGATAGGTCAAAGAGCCTGTGTCCACATGAATACCGAGCGCCATGACCGTGCTTTCATGGAGGTTTAAGGACAGGGACCGGGACTGCAATTTTTCCGCGATGATAGTGCAGGTAGAACCCACAGGCTCGATCCAAGATTCAAAAGGCTTAAAGCCCTCAGGTTCTCCAGGGTGATGGTCGAATAGATAGACTTTCTTAGCTTGGTTAATCCAAGAACTGCAAGCCCCAAATCGGTCTTCTTCCTGGGCATCTACCAGAATGAGCGCACGAATTTTTTTGGGATGGACGGCACGGGCTTCGATAAAAGGAAATTCATCGCGATAGAGGGCGAGAAACTTTTTAAGGCTGGGATGGGAGCCTCCTGTCAGTACAATCTTGGCCCCTGGCCATAGACGCGTTGCTCCCACTGCGGCCCCTAAGGTGTCGAAATCTGCAGTGGCATGGCAAAGAATTAAGTCCACAAAATCCAACGTGCTTTTATGTTCTATCCTAAATGCCCGGATGCCGCTCTTGCGAGGATCAGAAATAAGCGCAAAATAAAGTCAATGACTAGCTCTACCGAGCATCTCCAACAGCAGTTGCGAAATCAGCTTAATCAAGGCTCCTATGTTCTGCCTCCCCTGAAGCGCTGGGGGGATGGAACCCCTTTCTGGGGCGTCCTGATCCGACTCTCCCGGGCTGAAGCAGAATCTTTCCGGACCCAGCCTCCTCATCACTATCTTATTCCAGGGGAAGCGCCCGTCTTAGGTCTTGCCATTGGTGGTAGTTACGCCAAAGAAAGTGAACGGCTCGCTTTTGATATTGATTCCCAAGGTTATGGCGGGATCGTCCAATTTAATGACTACACCCATGAAGATACGTTCCTACGTATTGTCTTTGGGGAATCTCAATATCCAATTTTGGTGCCTATAGACCAGCTCAAAGATTTTTGGGTCGAATTGACCGTGGGATGTTGCCGTCACTTCCTAATGGTGGCCCATGAAAGTCATTGCTACGGCTGGTGGGAATCGCAACTGCTTTTGGGCTGAGTGTTGCGAGATATGTGCTAATACTTAAGAGAATCTTAAGAAAATATTTTTGTCGGGGATCGCCTAAAACCCTCTAGGAGAGGAGTTTGAGAAGATCGACAGAAATCTGCACGACTGGGATGGTGGAAGAAGTATCTTTTAAATCTTCTTCATGGCACAAACTCTTTTAAACCATTGCAGGTTTTGTAAACACTACGGTCAAGATCATGGCACACAAGGCATTTGTACGCTTATGAATGTACCCATGCGTGGTGAATGGCAAGCTTGTCGGATGGGAGTACTTGTTTTTACCTGTGAAGAAAGACTTGAGGCTGAATCTCTGGAAGGTATGGCTGTTGTTTCTCCTGCACTCTCCAGCTCATTTAATTCTGTTCAGCCCTTTCAATTCGCCCATGCCCATGTCCCACAGGATGAAATGTGGCTGACAGGGAGTACCTATCATTCTCGTCACATAGAACAGGAAGCTATCTAGCTTAATTCGGATAGCACGCCAACACTATATCAAAGTGGCTGTGGTTCTGAGGAGTACAGTTTTAAGGCAGGTATCGAGTGTATTTCTACATTCCTGCTTTAAAGATTTGCTCTGCGGTTAAATTTAGATCGGGGAAAAGGACTGATGCGATTAGGTCTGAGCCTCTGAATGGTTGAACCTGATATTCCCCGTCTACGAGGGTGTACATCGAGAGGGTGGGTTGCTTAGAAGAACCGATGTAGCGCTTGGCTCCCAGCGCTCGGTAATCTACAATCCAGTACTCTGGAATCCCCATGAGCTCATAGTCTGTTAGCTTCCGTCCGTAGTCATCTCGCCAGTTTGTGCTGACTACTTCGACGGCAAGCTTGACCGATAAACCAAGGGTAATGGTTGAAGACTTCTTCCATAACGACTCTGCCTCGATTGCATTTTGGTCCAGCACTAATAAGTCAGGCTGGTAGCCAGAAACCGAATTAGGAGGCTTAACCAGGTAGGTTCTAGGAATGAAATAGGGTAAATTGAGGCGTTCGATGGCTACATTCAGTTTACGGTTGAGAAACGCAGCGACCTCCTCGTGGTCCCCCGTTGGATTCATTTCAACGACCACCCCATCTATTAATTCATAGCGTCCTCTACCATCTGGATACCACTCCAGAAATTCTTCAAAGGTTCTAAAGGTTAGTGCTGCCGGTAATGCTTGAGCCATTTCAGTTATGCCCCACCTTTTATTTGCTGAGACCATTACACAATTGTAGTCTGCAAGCATAGTTGCTTTAATTCAGATAACAACGGTGGCTATGGACTAACTGAATAGAATCAGGTAGCTCTTCTTTTCCTTTAATCGCTCTATGCTCAGCCTGGACTAATTGTTCCAGGTCACTAGGCTTGATAGTGGCTCCATCTTTGGTATAGCTGGACCGATAGCGGAGCACGGCGGTTTGGTTCGTTACTTTTAATAGTTCCAGATTATGTAACCAAAAGCGCACATCAAGGGGCCATACTTTCCCGGATTTGCGATGGGTCCGCTGGACCATCAGCTTGGGGCTACGGTGCACGTTATCCACGAGTTGGGTCCAATCTTCTCCTCCGCTGAAGGTTAGGTCATAGCCTACTTCTTTGAGGATGGCACCCGCTGGTGGAGCTTTAGCTTCTACGACTTCCGCGGTGAAGAGGGGAATTTCTGGGGGAAGTTGGGCTTGAAGTTGGGTAAGAAATTCTTGGGGTGCCATCTCCCGATGCAGTTCAAATTCTGCGATTTCTGCGGTGCTGGTCATACCCAAGGGCAGGGCCGTAGCCACGGCTATTTTCGGGAGCGGGTGAAATCCCTCGCTAAAGTGCATGGGTAACTGGGCACGGCGACAGGCTCGCTCAAAGAGTCGAATCAGGTCTAAATGTCCGATAAATCGCAGTTCCTCCAATTTTCCAAAACGGACCCGCAGACGGTGGCGCTCTTGGGGAGGTTCGTGATCCGTTGGCAGTTGAACTTTAGGCATGGCGGGGATAGGTAGGGATAGATTGGTCCCAAAATCTTCCCCGCAGATCCCACAGTGGGAACATCCTTCAAATGAACAATCTGGGACTACGCTCGTTGCCAAGGCCCGTGCATAATCAGCCACCAACCATGCTTTATCAATACCGGTATCGATAAAATCCCAGGCGAGCACATCTTCTACTTTAGGTACGGGGCTATTCCAGTCAAGGCCATGTTCCGCTAGGGCTTGGGACCAAGCTTTATAAACTTTTTCTACCCCGTCGTACCAAGCATCCATCCCTGCTCCCAATTCCCAGGCGCGTTGGACAATCGGGGCAAATTCCCGTCCGGCTCGGCCCAGAACTTCTTCCATCGCGGAGAGCCGCACGTCCGTGTAGTTGACCCTGACCCCATACATGCCGTGGAAAGCTTCTTTCAGGAGGACCTGTTTGTGTTCAAAGGCTTCGGTGGAAACATGATGCCACTGAAAAGGGGTGTGTGGTTTGGGCGTGAAGTTGGAGATAGTCAACTGGAACTGCATCGTTCCTTTGCTATTGCACTCTTTACGCAACCAGCGGATAGTCTCCGCGATGCCCAGCACATCTTCATCGGTTTCTGTGGGATGCCCAATCATGAAGTAGAGCTTGACTTGTTTCCAGCCATGGTCATAGGCCGTCTTGATACCTTGGAGCAACTCAGCATCGGTCAACCCTTTGTTGATCACATCCCGTAGACGCTGGGTGCCTGCTTCTGGGGCAAACGTGAGACTCGGTTTACGGTTGGCTTGACCAAAAACTTGGGCCAATTGGTCATCGAAGCGGTCCACGCGCTGGGAAGGCAAGCTAACGGATACTTCTTTTCCGGCTAGGGTTTCTTGGAGGCGTGCTCCTACATAAGGCAGGGAAAGATAATCGGAACAACTGAGGGAAGACAGGGAAAATTCGTTGTAGCCCGTGGCTTCTAAGCCTCCTTCCATGGCTTGGATCAGCTCTTCGGGGTCCACGTCACGGGCGGGCCGAGTCAGCATTCCGGGTTGGCAAAAACGACAGCCGCGGGTACAACCCCGACGCACTTCCATAACCAGTCGGTCATGGATCGTGGATACATAGGGAACTAGACCTATCGAGTAACGGGGCATAGGACTCGCCACCCTGCGTAGGACTCGTTCTGGAATCTCTGGGACGAGGGGTTTCAAATTTCCTTGTTCATCTCGCCTGTACAAACTCGGTACATAGACTCCCGGTACATGGGCTAAGTCCAAGAGCACTTCCTTGCGGTTCAAACCTTGGCTTTTAGCTCCTTCCAAAACTAAGCCAATCTCAGGGAGCACCTCTTCGCCATCTCCCAGGACAAAGAAATCAAAAAAGGCACTATAGGGCTCTGGGTTTGAGGTGGCTGTTGGTCCTCCTGCAAAAACGAGAGGAATGCTGTTATCTCCGGTCCAGGCGAGCGGTCGATCTTGCGCGAACAAGGGAATGTGGGCTAACTCCAGCATCTCCAGAACATTGGTCGCCCCCAACTCATAGGCCAGAGAAACACCCATAACCTCGAAGTCCCGTATAGGCTTTCTGGATTCCACAGCAAATAGAGGTATCTTATGCTGACGGAGTTTTTGGCTAAAGTCGGTGGCCGGTAGATAGGTCCGGTCGCATAGCTGTCGGGGCTGACGATTAAGGATGGAGTAAAGAATGATATGCCCCAGGTTAGAAGCTCCCACCTCATAGATCTCGGGATAACTCAAAACCCAATGCACCTGTCTCGTTTCCCAGGGTTTGCGAATGGCTCCCCATTCATTGCCCAGATAGCGAGCAGGCGTTTGAATGTCTGGAGTGATTAGGGAGGTAATATCGACAGGCATGAGGATTAAGCTAAACCTGAGCGTTGTGTTCTAAGTCTTATGGGCAGAAATATTACTGTGCCTTTCAAGTTATTGCAAAATTTTCTCTACAGTGAATTGATATGATATAGACCTACTAAAAATTTTATACATTTAGTCTGTGCTCCCTAAAGCTTTTCAATCCATCAATCGGCGGACCTTACTTCAACTGGGACTTGCAGGGTTAGGCGTGGGCGGTGCTGCGCTTGCCCTTAGACAGTTTAATGGGCAAAAGGCTATTCAGATCCCTCCACTTCCTACCGATGCTCCGACAATCACAGGTCTAAATCCGCTAAACATCCTGCGAGAGTTCGATTATGGGACACTCAAGCAGGAAGGTGGAAAGACGGTCCGAGAATTTCAAATCACGGCGGGCACCTCAACCATTCAACTGAATAGTGCGGTCTCTTTTGTGAGCTGGAACTACAATGGCAGAGTTCCGGGGCCAACCCTTCGGGCGACGGAAGGGGACCGGATTCGGGTGGTGTTCTTTAATAAAGGGGGACATGCGCATTCCATGCACTTTCATGGAATACATCCTGCGGGTATGGATGGGCTACGGCCTGTTCGTAATGGCACAGCCACGGTTTACGAATTCGATGCTGAGCCCTTTGGGGTGCACCTCTACCATTGCCATGTGGCCCCGGTTACCCGTCATGTAGGCAAGGGCTTATATGGCATGTTCATTATTGACCCTCCGGGAGGACGCCCCCCTGCCGATGAAATGGTGATGGTGATGGGTGGTTACGATATCAACGAAGACCTGAAGAATGAGTTCTACGCGTTTAATGGGCTGCCGGACTACTACATGCGTCACCCGATTCCGATCCAGCAGGACCAATTAATCCGTCTCTATCTGCTCAATATGATTGAACTGGACCCCGTGGTGACCTTTCATCTGCACGCTAATATGTTTCAGGTTTATCGAACGGGTCGCACCCTCACGCCCAGTGAAGAAACAGACGATATCACCATGGGCACTACCGAACGACACATTCTGGAATTTGCCTATCGCTATCCGGGGATGTATATGTTCCACCCTCACCAGGACTACATTGCTGAACGAGGCTGTATGGGTTCTTTCCAGGTCCTTCCGGAGGAGGGAAGTCCATCGGCAGACCACAGCATGCCTGGAATGTAAAGCACCATAGTTAGTTGACAATTATTCTCACTAGTCATAAAGTGATGAGGTTGCATTTTCAAAAGTAAACATCTCTTTTGAGACTGGTGTTCCCTTTTGAGTCTTGCCATAACCTCTGGAGGTTTTGTGCGGTTTTTTCAATTCTTTGCTGTAGTGCTCTGTCTATCGGTGTTTACGGCCTGTGGTAACTCTAAGACTGATGCTCCTAAAGAATCTCCTAATGCTGCAATGACGACGGCCATGGGAAAAATGGAGACCAGTAAGGCTCCTAAGATTAATATTAATTCAGCGATTCTCTCAGAATTGGATAAATTTGAAGCTAAATTAGGGGTCGCAGGTCTCTCGAATCGCATTCAGGCAGAAAGACCCTATGGAAGCCCCGAAGACTTAGTCACCAAGAAGGTTGTGACTCAAGAGCAATTCAATCAGATTAAAGATATGGTGAGTATTGAGGATGTGGTACTCACAGGCGAAGCCAAAGATGTTGATTACATGGTCAAACTGGGTTTAATGAAAGGACATATGCTGGTCGCTAAAGAATTGTTAGACCTCAAAAAACCTGACCAAGCTGAGCCCCATATTGGTCATCCCGTTGAAGAAATTTATGTGGACGTGGAAGACCAGCTAAAGGAGCGCAACGTCAAAGAGTTCAAGACTACGCTCGTCAACCTCCAGGACCTCATCAAATCCACCCCCAATGACCCAAAAGTAGGGACGTCCTACACGGCTGCCATGAGAGGTATTGACGATGCGATTCAAGCATTACCGGAAGCTCAGCGTCAATCGCCAGGGTTTGTTATCCAGGTCATCGATAGTCTCCTCCAAGCTGCTAATACGGAGTACTCCGCAGCCATCGCCAATGGGAAGATTTCCGCAGCGATCGAATATCAAGATTCTCGTGGTTTCGTACTCTACGCCCATGAACTGTATAAAGGGGTGGCTTCACAGATGGCAAAGTCTAATCCTGAAGCCCATAAAGTCATGGCAACTAAATTTTCTGAGCTTCTGAAGGCATGGCCTTCTGCCATTGCTCCTCCCACTCCTATTTTGACTACGAAGGAAGTTTCTCAATTAGTGGGAGATATTCAGGCGGCTAGACAAAAAATGACTGCTTAACATACTTTTTGACCTGCTTCGGATACTTGAGGATTTCCATGGATTTTAGTTCTGCACTACCCACTTTTGTGATCACCCTGCGTGAAGGGGTAGAGGCTGCTTTAGTGGTAGGTATTGTCTTGGCCTATCTCAAGAAAGCAGAGCGTACGCAGCTCAATCCTTGGGTGGGCGCTGGAGTAGGGGCCGGGCTCCTGGCCAGTGTCCTTGTAGGTATTGCATTCAATGCTTTGATTCAAGGTTTGGGAGAATCCGATAGTCAATATGCCCCTGTTTTTGAGCCACTGCTTGAAGGAACCTTTAGTGTCCTCGCGATTGTCATGTTGAGCTGGATGTTGATCTGGATGACCCAGCAAGCCAGATTTCTCAAAGGGCAAGTTGAGGGAGCGGTTGGAACAGTACTCAGCCAAGACAAACGAGCTGGCTGGGGGATCTTGGGACTGATTCTATTGGCTGTTCTACGAGAAGGCTTTGAAACGGTTCTCTTCATTGCGGCTAAGTTTCAGCAAGGACCGATGCCCGCTCTAGGGGCTGTGGCAGGAATAGGCATTGCTTCTTTAATAGGGGCTCTACTCTTTAAGTGGGGCGTCAAAATTAATGTCCGGTTGTTTTTCCAGGTGATGGGCGTTCTCTTGATTTTGATTGTTTCTGGCTTGGTGATTACGGCCTTGGCCCATTTCGATAATGCGGTGCATATCTTGTCTCAAATGGACCGTCAATCGGCTTCCCTCTGTTTCTATTACGAGCGTTTCGCTAAAAATCCCTCCTGTGTTTTAGGACCGATGGTGTGGAATGGAGCCAAGGTCTTGCCCGATGAAAAGTTTCCAGGGGTGATCTTGAGTTCCCTATTTGGGTACTCCCAAAAACTTTATTTAGTTCAGGCGTTAAGTTATGGGACCTTCCTCTTGACCTTGATCAGTATCTACTTCAATAAGATTACGGGTAAGGGGGTGAGTCTGCCTGTAGAAAAAGCGGGTAGCGTCTATCAGGTAAAAGGAAATTTGAAGACTGAAGCTAAGAACTCATAATCTTTCAAGATCTTGATCGTTGTTAATTTTGTTTTCGAGTGCGTACTAACGCTGAAATTTATTATGACTTTAGCTGCGAAAGGTTGAGATGAGATGTGGCCGACGCGCCCTCTGTTCCTATTATTTTATTACCCTATAGCCTAATCTCCCAGACTTTGTCTTAGTTTCACCATCATCTGAATCATTTGGGCCTGTTCTGACTCGGTCAAGATACTGTTCAGCATCTTCGCTACATGTTCTTCATAGGTAGGCGTCAAGGTCTGCATTAGAATTTTCGCTTTCTCGGTCATTTCGATGAGGGTCACCCGGCGGTCTTTGGGGTTGTCAACTCTGCGTACCAGACCTTCCCGTTCCATGCGGTCAATAATGCCCGTCATGTTGGCCTTAGAAACTCCCAGGCTGTTAGCAATCTCCGTAATCGGCATCCCAGCGTCTGGGGATCGAGCATTCAAAGTCCATAGCACATTGCCTTGAGCCAAGGTAAGACCATAACGAAAGAGGTAGTCTTCCATTTCCCGATAGAGCAGCGTTCCTGCTCTGATCAGATTCAACATCAGAATCACAGGAACAGCTTTGCAGGTCTCATCTAAGTAGGAGAATACCCACGCAGGGGGAACAACCTGAGCTGAAGAAGGCATAGCAGTAAATAGTCTCCGAGATGAACTATCAACATGCTAACAGTTTACCAAAAGATGGGCTTACGCACTCGTCTCCTAAATCCCGTCTATTCAAGCAATTCAGACCAATCCTCAACATCTCTTGATATGATCTTGACTGCATATGACCTGAAGAGCATAATTTAACTATGGAGTGGACCGTTGAGTTTGGTGATGAATTCGAGCAAGAGTTCAAAGCATTGGCAGAGGAAGTCCAGAACGGGCTTCTTGCTCACGCTAAGCTTCTCAAACAGTTCGGTCCAGAACTTGGAAGACCCCGAGTAGACACCTTGAAAGGGTCTTGTCACGCAAACATGAAAGAA
>JBAUTB010000166.1:0-1935 GCA_049582005.1 Gloeobacterales cyanobacterium
TCAATACCACCTTTACCGCCTCAGCCCGGAACTCGGACGTGTACTCTTGATTTCGTTTCATTCATGCCTCCTCATTAGGTCAATTTAACCAATCAGGAGTGTCCATTTTTGCCAGGGTACCTCAAGCCTCCACAGCCATGATCAAGAAACGATGGGCTAAATCCTTTCACTGAGGATGCCGCTTGCTGGACAGCTGCCTGAAGAAAAAGCATTAGGATTTGGTGATACATACCCAGAACTAGAACAGACATAGAAGGTCGTATTGGAGAGACTAGGATTGTTCAGAGCTTGCTGGAAGAGCTTTTCGTGTTGGCTCTCACTGTTCTGAGCGAGCGAGAATAAGCGAACCGCCTGAACATTTTTGCCTTGACGGCCTTGTTCGATTAAGGGAGTGTAGAGCGTTTGCTGCACGCTAGATTCTCCACTAATAGAAGAGGCTAAGTTCTGCCGTGTAGATTGCACCACGGGGACTTCAATCTTGGCTCGTGGAGTTGCGCCAAGCTGACGAATCAATTGGGCATGATTGCGTTGGTGGACTTCTTCAGCACGTGCCACGGCATGAAAGAGGCTGGCGATCCTTCCATAGCCCTCTTGCTTGGCTCTGTTGGCAAAGGCAAGATAGTGAACTCGAACATTAGACTCATCGTTATAGGCAGCCTGTAGCCGTTCGAGAGTCGGCGAAACTTTTTGGGGTCCTTGAAGATTAGAAGTCATTGTTTCTGCCGCTTTAGCTGAGGAAGAGATCCCCAGGCCCAAACCAACTGAAGCGAAAAGAACAACAGCAGCATGGGTAAGATAACGGACTTTCGGTGAAAAGCTCATAGCAATATTCCTCGGTTAATGGTTAGGAAGGAAGCAACATGCAAATAGTATGTGGAACATTCTTAATGCATCCTTGTTACCGTCCTGTATCCATATAAATTCATGAATATGAAATTAGGATGAATAATAAAAAGCATGATAATGGCTATTGACTTTCTTATTCAATAAGTCAATGAGTAATAATAGAGAACTTTATATACATATCTGTCCAATATGGCTCTTCTGGGTTCTTGTTGAAAAAAGCATTGAATGATACAAAATGAACCCATCGCAATGGCTAAAACCCTTGCCATACGGTATACAAGATTGGCTAATCAACGCAAATCCAGAAGAGCCGCCAGAGCAGTTTAGAACAGGCTGGTTTTTGGAGTCTGTAATCTCCGCTGCGCTGGTTGTGCTAGTCGTTCGTACCCGCCAATTCATTCTTAATAGTAAGCCAGGAAAGTACTTGTTGGTGGCAACGCTGGTGACTGTTGGAGTGACAATAATCATCCCCTGGACACCTTTTGGCACCCTGCTCGGATTTCAACCTTTGCCGTTTCAGTTTGAGCGAGTAAGCAATGTAGAGGTCTGTGGAAAATCCTTAGAGAATTGCTTGACACTGAAGACGGTATCTCACATTTTAGATGGTTCACTTTCCTGGTAGCATGTCACCGTGGATCCCTCTGACAATCCGCGCCCGGACATTTAATTCGCTAATTTTGGACACGTATTTCGCTCATACATCTCACCCCGTACTACAACTCATCTAGAACTCTCAAATCCTTGTAGCACAAGCTTTCTAGCCTCTCAATACCTTAGACATTTATTTCGATATTTAACAAATGCGGTCAAATAGCGTGGGACGCGACAAGAACGATGGAGGACAAATAGAGTGGGACGTTTTTTCGCACTCTAATCCCCCAATCTCCATCAGGATAAGGGTTTGCACTGCTATCACAACCTGCCTAATATCAGCACTGCGGTCAAATAGCGTGGGATTTAAGCCTAAAATCTGCGGTCAATTATCCCGAGATCTACAAAAAATAGCGTACTACACCCCTCAAACTCCCTTCCTGCTTGAGTTCTAAGCCCTAACAATGCGGTCAAATAGCGTGGGATCGAGGACAAATA
>JBAUTB010000167.1:0-11833 GCA_049582005.1 Gloeobacterales cyanobacterium
CCGTTTCTTCTAAAGGAATGTTCTGCTGAACGAATCGCCGGAGCTGTACTTTCAGAGCTTCTTGGGGTAAGTGCGCAAATAAGGCGGCTAAAGATTCTACGAGTAGTTCTTCTTCTCCGGGTTCTAGCTGACCATCAGCCCAGGCCATAGCGGTTACGGCCCTGAGTAACTTCATTTGATGGGGCGTAATAAGCGGAGGAGTATTTGCCTCGTTGTCTACGGTCATAAAGC
Organism: Gloeobacterales cyanobacterium; assembly: GCA_049582005.1. GTDB lineage: Bacteria > Cyanobacteriota > Cyanobacteriia > Gloeobacterales > PMM-0068 > Sivonenia. Next base: position 232 of record JBAUTB010000167.1, read on the forward strand.
TTACCGAATAGAAGTCGCTTATATACTAGCGCTCGATTCTTTTTACCTCGATTCTTTTTACTTGGCTACATGGCAAGATTAGCTAGGGTTCCTTGTCACGAGTGCCAGGTCGTATAGGAGCCGTAAGGGCGGGCAATACCAGTTGAATGCTATTGCGGTAGAGTAAATCCTCTGCTTGGGCTGCAGTCCAGCCGGCTGTGTCTACGAGATCCTGTTCATCCAGCATGGCAACCCCATCAAAGGCTCCTAGGGAAAGGGACTGCCGCCGCACTTCAGGGATATATGCCAGAGGGTCTTGTTCACGAACTTCCCGCTGAAGATTTTGGATCGTCCATTCTGCCTGTTGAACCGCTAATTGGGCGGAAGCGGAAAAGACCTTGCCGATAGCGGTGTCTTGAGCCAAAATGTTCCCCCCGAGCCCATAGACCTTGGGATAGTCCACTAGGCGCAAACTACTATCGACTCGGCAAAATCCGGCTTCATCCCTCAAGCCATCCAGTTCTTCTTCCAGGCGATGGGGCTCAGTTCCCATACTCCAAAACACACTTCTAGTATCCAACTGGCTGGTTTCGCCTTTGCGCTCTAGAACCAGATAATCGGGTCGGGCCCTGCGCACTTTCGTTTCTAGATGAACTACGACCTGATGTTTTTCCAACCAGCGGAGAACCCAGTCGGACAGAGAGGTTCGCCAACCTTGGAGTAGCTGCGTGCCCTCATGGATAAGATGAACCTGGATAGCTCCTGCTTGGCCTTTGTAGCGACTGCGCCAACGACGAGCGAGGTGAGCCAACTCTGCAGCTAGCTCTACGCCTGTAGTTCCTCCCCCGACTACCACCCACCGCAGTGCCAAAGCGTCACACTTTTGGCGGTCTATTTGTTTTTGTAATTCGCTCCAGTAATGCAAAATCTGGCGACAATCCTCCAAGCTATAGGGAGAAAAGCCATACTTCTCGGCTCCAGGTATATTTCTTTTACCTACTGCCCCTGTACAGAGTAAAATCCGCTCTCCTGTCAGGGTAATCCGGTCTGTTGCTACCGTCCCAAGTTCAGGGTCAAAACTAACGGCTGGTTCTCGTATCCACTGGATGCCTTTTGGTAGTACTTCTTCGAAAGGGACTAAGACTTCTTTTATAGGACGGCGTTGGACAGCACTGCTGACCAGGCGTGTACGCAGGACGTGTTCTTTCCGAGGTTCGACCAAAGTAACTGAGAACTCAGGAAGCTTTCCCAAACGCTGGACTGCTCTAAGTCCGGCATAACCCCCACCGACCACAATCACCCGCATGCTCATCCTGTTGCCCTGGTTATTTCTAATCTAGCCAATCTAAGGAATCTAGCCGCTTTCTATAGAGATAGAATGCCCGAGGACGCTGGGTACCTGTAGCTATCCACCGTTAATTTCATTTCAGGCCAGGCAAATCGAATCCCGAGAAATCGACTAAAAACTTTATGCTTGCAATATAACTTTACAATAGTATATATTGGTATTAACCAAGACAAACAAAGCTCTACGAGGGCACAACAGATGGGATTAATGCTTTTTTACGGTGTACTAGCAATCGGCTTTGTAGCCTGCGTCGCCATTGGATCCATCGCTTGGTATAACTCTGAGCGTCCTTCTGGCTGGGAGGATACGGAAGCTCCTAAGTGGGCTAACCAAAGCTGGGCTAAGGCAAGAGGAGAACAGGGGAAAAATCCTGTTGCTTCCAATGTAGCCCCCGCCCAAGAGCAAAGCTAAGCCTTACCAAGAAAAATCTTTTTTGGGAGTACGGGATTCCGTACTCCCAATTTTGCGTTTATAGCGCCATTGATGGTGCCATAAATTGTAGTGTTATAGCTGTCGTCTAGATCCTGTAGGACAGTTGGATCAAGTGCCTATAAACTTGGACATCGTCAAAAAGTCCTAACCTAACTTGCGACGGCTATAATAGCGACTGCCCTGCGCAGTTGGCTGTCTATTTCTGCCAAAACTCCCACATGAGATCAAGGTTTTTAGATGAAGATTCAAACCATTACAACCCAACCATTCTCAGACCAAAAACCCGGTACTTCTGGTCTGCGCAAGTTGGTTTCTGTTTTTCAGCAACCCCATTATCTGGAAAACTTCATTCAATCCACCTTTGACAGCATTGGTGACGTCCGAGGACAAACCTTGGTGCTTGGGGGAGATGGTCGTTACTACAATCGCCCAGCCATCCAAATTATTTTAAAAATGGCTGCGGCTAATGGAGTGGGCCAAATTAAGGTCGGCCAGGGCGGCATCCTCTCTACACCCGCCACTTCCTGTGTCATTCGCAAATACAACGCCATGGGCGGGATTGTCTTGTCTGCCAGTCACAATCCAGGCGGACCCGACGGTGACTTTGGGGTGAAATACAATATCGGTAACGGTGGACCAGCGCCAGAAAAGGTAACAGAAGCAATTTTTGCCCGCAGCAAAGTGATTGACCAGTACAAACTCCTTGATGCTGCCGATATGGATTTAGACACCTTAGGTCAATCCAAAATGGGGGACATGATTGTCGAAGTGATTGACTCCGTAGAGGACTATGCACAGCTGATGGAGTCCCTTTTTGACTTTGACCAAATTCGTCATCTGATCACCCATGGAAAATTTCGTCTCTGTGTCGATTCCATGCACGCAGTGACAGGACCTTACGCCCATGCTCTTTTTGAGAAACGTTTAGGAGCTCCCGCCGCAACGGTACTTAATGGAATTCCCCTAGAAGATTTTGGGGGTGGACATCCGGATCCCAATTTGGTGTATGCCCACGATCTGGTTGAAATTATGTTTGGGGATGATGCTCCTGATTTTGGAGCCGCTTCCGATGGGGATGGCGACCGCAATATGATTCTCGGACGGAAGTTCTTCGTGACTCCTAGCGATAGCCTAGCGGTGCTTGCGGCCAATGCCACTTTAGTTCCAGGCTATAGGGATGGTTTAGCGGGCATTGCTCGTTCTATGCCCACCAGCCAAGCTTCTGACCGGGTCGCCGCAAAACTGGGCATTGATTGTTATGAAACCCCTACAGGCTGGAAGTTTTTCGGGAATCTTCTGGATGCAGGGAAAGCCACACTCTGTGGTGAAGAAAGCTTTGGCACAGGCTCCAATCATATTCGGGAGAAAGATGGACTGTGGGCCGTGTTGTTTTGGCTCAATATTCTGGCCGTGAAGCAAAACTCCGTTGAAGAACTGATGCGAGAACATTGGCAAACCTATGGTCGTAATTACTATTCTCGACATGATTATGAAAATGTTGCGATCGATCGGGCCAATACCCTCATGGATCAGGTGCGTGCGCAATTCCCCACGATGAAGGGGAAACGATTTGGTGCCTATGAAGTGGCATATGCGGATGACTTTAGCTACACTGATCCCGTAGATGGCAGTGTGAGCAAGAACCAAGGCTTCCGTATTGGGTTCACCGATGGCTCTCGCATTGTCTACCGCCTATCCGGAACCGGAACTCAGGGTGCCACTTTGCGGGTCTATTTGGAACGCTATGAGTCGGATCCAAGCAAACACCATTTTGATGCCCAAGAGGGACTGGCTGACCTGATTAAGATTGCTGATGAAATAGCCCAAATTCGGGTACTCACGGGAATGGAAAAGCCAAGTGTAATTACTTAAGTAGTTCTAGAGATTGTTTCTGTCTAGATAGATAGGATATGCTACCTCATCTACATGACGACAATCAACTCATCATTAGGTAACGCTCCCGCTTATTCCCGAGGTATGTTTGATGACCAGTAGCATTTGGCGATATCCGGATGGTTTTTGGCCAAACTTTTTAGGACTTAGTTATACGTTTGCAGGTTATTTTTTTGGCATCTTCATGCTGCTCCTAGAATCTATTTTCTGGAATATTGGAGGGGTATTACTGGTTAGTCACACGCTGGTGTGCTCTGCATTTTTTATACACGAAATGCTTCATGAAACTATTTTTAGAGGTCGAGGGCTCAACGCGAAATTCGTAGTCCTTCTCGGTTGGCTCAATGGAGCTTGCTATGCCAGCGTTCGAAACCTTAGGCGTAAACATATCCGTCATCATATGGATCGTGCTCATGTTATTTCCTTTGATTTCAAGAAATTTTTGAGGGACAGACCCAATATACAAAGATTGGTAACTTTGCTGGAGTGGTTTTATATTCCAGCCGTTGAATTGATTATGCGAGGCAACGTTATTGCTTCTACTTTCCTCATAAGAAATAGATTTACGAGGCGTGTTGAGATTACCTTGATGCTGCTCACTCGAGTATGCTTTCTATATCTTCTTGCTCTGCTCTCTCTCAAAGCTGTTTTCTTATATGGACTTGCTTATCTTATTTTTATCCAGGTTATGCGGTTTATTGATGCCTATCAACATACCTATGAAGCCTATGCTATCGAGGGGTACAGCGAAGCTCCAGGGATAGAAAACCGTGACCAAGATTATGAATATAGAAATACTTACTCCAATTTAGTTTCTACGCGGTATCCCTTGCTCAACCTATTAACCTTGAATTTTGTTTATCATAATGCTCACCATGTAGAGACTAGAGTCCCTTGGTACAAACTCCCTGAATTGCATCAAGAACTTTACGGAGAAGGAAATAGTCAGGTAACTCCCATGCGTACCCTCTTTACAAACTTCCATCGGTATCGAGTGGAACGGGTCATGAGTCCTGACTATAGGGCTCCTGCCAAAGGACCCGATGACCCTAAAGATTTTATTGGGGCTGTGGGCGTGTCCTTCCTGACTGCGGTGTAATGAGCGACAGGCTGTCATTTTACTTTCTGTTACATTCCTCTTATTTTGTACTGCAGCGTTATTTAACAAAGACCTATGAGACGTTTTCTAAACCACCGCTTCCTGCTTGGCTTTTTGTCTGTTTTTCTCCTATCCGAGCAGGCAAATGCTCACGCCGTTGTTTCTCCGGCACAATCTGAGCCAGGAAAACTACAGATGTACACCCTAGAAATACCTAGTGAAAGCCCCACATCCCCCACCAGCGAAATCCGCCTCAAAATCCCCAAAGGTTTGCGCTTACTCTATGTTCAGCCCGTTGCCGGATGGACAAGACAATTTATTGAAGAGCAGGGGCAGGTTACAGAAGTCATTTGGAAAGGGAGCCTAGAACCTCAAGAGTTTCAGATGTTTATCTTTAAGGCCCGCAATCCAGTGGAAGCGACCCCTTTGGTATGGAAAGTACTGCAACGCTACAAAGATGGAACAACCAGTGATTGGTCTGGACCACCCAATAGTGCCACGCCTGCCAGTATGACCAAGATTCAAGAAACTACCTCTAAGGATTCAAAGGCTCAGACTTCGAATCCTGACATGGATATGGAGCACGACCATAGTAAAGAGATGAATATGAAATGATGAAATATGCTCTAGTCCTGGCTCTTGTACTCCTTGGATTCTTTAGTGAATCCATCTATAGTCATGAACTCGCTGCCGACAAAAATGTTGGGGCACTCATGCACATTGAGCCTAATGATGACCCCAAAGTTGGCGTTTCAAGTAAAATCTGGTTCGACTTAGTCAAAAAAGGTGGCCAGCAAATTAGTCTGGCTGATTGTGATTGTGTCTTTTCTCTCTACAAAGGCACCGCAAGAATCCCATTAGTTACACCCACGCTCACAGAGAGTAAAGCAGAAGAGACCAAGTCCGTATTGTCTGCTCAAGTTACTTTTCCTGAGCGGGGAGCTTATCGGTTGGTTCTCTCTGGCAAACCAAAAGGCAAAAATAGCTTCAATCCCTTCACGCTAAGGTGGGCGGTCCGTGCCTCAGAATAAACCAGTCTTCAGAAACGGGCATACACAATGCGTATGAAAAGGTAATGCGGTAAAAGGCAGCAGCACTAGCAACAACCAGAGAAAAGAGCTAAGCGTAAAGTTTGTGGAAGATTCTGGTCCGGCCAGTAAAGCTTCTACGCGCTCTTCTAGGCGGTTCGAAGACAGGGCTATTCCTGCACAGAGCAGTTCAGAATCCACCGGAGTTGGGCCAGCATTCACTACCAAAACCAGCGATTCGGCCAAAGCAAAGACATCCACCTGTTGGGCCGCCCAGCTATCGGCGCGCAGTTCCCGCAACGCTAATAGTTCATCCCAGAGCGCTTGGGTATTCGGTAACCAGGAGGTGATTCTCCGCAACCATCCAAGCCAGAAGAACCAAAAGGTATCTCGGTAGTAATGATGGGCTTGTTCGTGGGATAAGACTGCTTCCAGATGTTCTGGGTCTAAGGTGTCCAACAAACCCTGACTCACCAGCAGTTGGGGATTCCAGAAACCGACTTGTGCGATAAAAGGAGCAACCGTATCAAGACGACGACAGGCAGTACCCTGCACGTCTACACAAGGGTAAGTCTGAACTTGGCGGAGAAACCCTATCCCGGACCAAACTAGTTTTAGGCCCTCAAATGCTGCCCACAGTAAGAAGCCCCAAGCCAAGCCATAGGTTATGTTACCGTCCCAAAAGCTCAAGGTTGCACCCCCCGGTCCCATCCAGAGAATTGAGAGGGCCGTTGTCATCAAAAGACAGGGTGGAAGCAGAAATGAAGTCAGGTTTCTTTGCCAACGGGCAGCCCAAGACCCTTTGGCTGGACTCCCCCGTCGCACGAACCAACATAGGGCTAGGACTCCACCCATCATCAACAGATGCATTAGGGATTCCTCCGCTGGCGACGGACTTCCTGTATACGGCTCATAATCGCCTGGAGCTGTTCTAAGCTGTTTTGGTCCAAACTGTCGGCAAAGGCAGCAATAATCTCAGGCGTACTCACAGAGAGGAACTTTTGTAACCGATTGTGCGCTTCTAGGCTCTGTGCTTCTTCCTTCGAAACCACAGGCTTCCACTCAAAGGCACGCCCTTCTTCATCACAGATTAACCAGCCTTTTTGCGTTAGGCGACGCAAGACTGTAGTGACAGAGGAATAGGTCAGCTCTCGGTCTGGGTCCGTCAATATCCGTTCATAAATATCTTTGGTGGTTGCAGTGCGGAATTCCCAGAGGATCTCTAATATCTCTGTTTCCAAAGGACCTAGGGAAAGTCTATTCGGTCGGGCATCGGGAAGAGGAGCCATGGTTTTTTATTGAGACGACCCTAGCGTAACACGACCATCATTCTACAAATTGAACCGCTAGTTTGACACCATGTCATTTGCTTCTTGCATAAAACCCTTCTAGAGTTCTCGTTGGACTGGAGTTCTCGTTGGATATGAATAAGACTTTGGCTCACAAGCTCACGTACGGAGATATTTCATGAAGAGAGTTTTAAGTGGCGTATTTTTGGCTGTCACACTCTTGTCAGTTAGTTCACTTTCCACCCAAGCAGCCCCTGACCTTGCGGTAGGACAGAAAGTTTTTAATGCAAACTGTGCCGCCTGCCATCGTGGTGGTAAAAACACAGTCAGTCCTCAAAAGACACTAAGTCTTACCGATCTAAAGAAGAATCAGAGAGATAATTCGGTGGCTATTATTGCTCTGGTCACGAATGGTAAAAGTCCCATGCCTGCTTTTGGCAAGACAGGTAAGCTGAAACAGGCTGAGATTGAGAGCGTGGCAGCTTATGTTTTAGACCAAGCTAATAAAGGATGGAAATAGCTTTTCAAACTATGACGGACTGTCTTTTGACGTGAAGACAGTAGAAAGTGCAAACTTAAAGACGAAACGAGACGAGGGCTGGCGATACATTGTATGGTTGGCCTGCTTTATCTTTGAGAGAGGCAAAGCTTGACAGCTTGCTATTTGACATCCGCGATGGTCTCAAGAGTGAGATGGTTCACAAAATAGTTTGAATTCCCTGATATATTTCTGACAATTCTTCATCCGTGATGCAATAAGGCGGCATCAGATAGAGGACATTTCCTAAAGGTCGCAGGAGGAATCCTTGTTCAATCGAACGTTGACGAATTTCAGCGGCTATATGATTGAGATAATTAGGCTGATCCTCCGTCACTATATCCATCGCCGCAATCGTACCTGTTACCCGTAGATTTGTGAGTTTAGGATGATTTTGAAGTGTTTGAAAATGAGCCAGATGTTTTAATTCCATCGTACGGAAAACGGATTCATTTTCCATCATCAATTCTACAGATGCTAAAGCGGCAGCACATCCTAATGGATTGGCCGTATAGCTATGTCCGTGATATAAAGTCTTTGAGGGATCATCACTATAAAAAGCTTCATAGATAGCTTCTGAACATACTGTCACAGCAAAGGGTAGGAATCCACCTGTTAAGCCTTTAGAAAGACAGATAATATCAGGTTCAACTTGAGCTTTTGTGCATGCAAACCAATCTCCCGTACGACCAAAACCTGTCATCACTTCATCGAAAATCAAGAGTGTATTAAATTGATCGGCTACCCGTCGGAGCTGTTGTAAAAATTCAGGCCGTCCCATCCGCATTCCGCCAGCCCCTTGTACCAGAGGCTCTAGAATAATAGCCGCATATCGGTCAGGGTTTTTTTCTAAGAGGTTCTCTAGTTGTGCCATAACCTGCGTTTCTTTCTCCTCAACCTGAGTATCTCCTATATAAGTATTGGGAAAAGGGAGAAATTCTACGGCAGTCAGCCAGTCAGAAAAGGCATCGGAAAAAAGGGAACGGGCTCCAACCGACATAGCCCCAAATGTATCCCCATGATAGGCTCCTTCAAAAGCAATAAACGTTGCCCGCTTTTGTTGTCGATTTACCCAGTATTGATAGGCCATCTTAAGGGCAACTTCTACAGCGGTGGAACCATTATCAGAGAAGAAAACTCGATTAAATCTTCCTGATAATCGGGCCACCAATTGTTCTGCTAATTTTTCGGCAGGTTCATGAGTAAAACCAGCAAAAATGACATGTTCCAATCGTTGTGCTTGCTGATAAATGGCTTCGGCAATTTTGGGATGACTATGGCCATGTAGATTTACCCACCAACTGGAAATACAATCAATGACTTTATGACCATCTTCTAATTCTAGCCAAACCCCTTTAGCTGATTTTACTTTCAAGGGCAGAGGAGTTGTTTTCGCTTGGGTATAAGGATGCCAAATGTGGGGGTGCATGACCGTTTCTTTTACCAAAAAGCTAAAATCTTGGGCTAATTTTTCCTGTGAATCAAATGCTTTGCTCCAACTAGAGGACCCATGCTAGGGGCGTACAGGAATACCGTGGGCTTGTAAATCGGCTTTAATCTGGGCGACCGTTAATTGTCCGTAGTGCAGGAGAGAAGCCAAAAGAGCTGCTTCTGCTTTTCCTTCCGTAAATGCTTCCCGGATATGCTCCAGATTCCCAGCTCCCCCAGAGGCAATGACAGGAATTTGTACCGCTTCGCTGATGGTACGGGTACACACTAAGTCATAGCCAACTTTTGTTCCATCCCGGTCCATACTCGTTAAGAGAATTTCTCCAGCCCCTCGTTCTTCTACTTCTTTTGCCCAGGCTAGCGCATTGAGTCCGGTGGCTTCCCGTCCACCGCGAACATAGACGCCCCAATGATCACCTTCTCTACGCGCATCGATAGCTACCACAATGCACTGGCTACCAAAGCGTTCGCTAGCCCGATTGATAAAACTGGGATCCCGGACTGCTGCCGAATTAATACTTACTTTGTCGGCTCCCGCCTGCAGAAGCTCAGAAATAGTCTCTAAATTGTCGATGCCTCCACCCACTGTCAGGGGAATAAATATCTCCTCGGCCGTTCGGTACACTACGTCAATGAGAATGCCGCGTCCTTCATGGGTAGCCGTAATATCGAGAAAGACCAATTCATCGGCCCCAGCATCGTTATAGACACGGGCCAGTTCCACCGGGTCTCCGGCATCCCGCAACCCCACAAAATTGACGCCCTTGACTACCCGCCCTGCCTGTACGTCCAGACAGGGCAAAATTCTTTTGGCTAGCATCTCCAAATCTTAACCTGTTGCGTGGTCTCCCTTGGAACTACAAGTCGTCAAAGGCATCTTTGAACGACTGGTAGAGCGGCAGATCGGTTGGACTAGATTTGGGAGGATAAAAGGCAGACTTGACGTATTTGAAGGGTCTTAGTTTATCGATGCGATCTAAAAAGCCCTCCGCAAACAATTTAAAGGCTTGCGCTCCTAAGGAGTCAGGTTCGGAAATAACCACCGGTTGATGTTGCTGAACGGCTCTAGCCACTGCCAAATCTGCGGGAATCCATTGAGGAAAGACATTTTCTCTGCCGCAATCTTTACGGACTTCTTTCAAAACCATCATCGGGTAGCGAGATTGCTGTTGCAGCATGTTAAACACTACACCTAAGAGCTCTACCTGTTGCGGGGCCTGTTTCAGGGTTTGAGTCAACTTATTGATCCGATTCAGGATCAGACGGATACTCAAAACGGATAAGGGATCTGCCCGAACAGGGAGCAGATAGTAATCACTGGCAGCCAATCCGCTACGCGTCAGCAGATTAAAGGATGAAGGACAGTCTAAGAGGATGTAGTCATAGTGGTCTTGGACCGGGATAAGCATCTGGTGGATCAGAAAAGCCTGGTAGTACTCATAATCCTGCCGGAATACCTGAATGCTTCTTTCAACATTGGTGCCTTGCGTTTGTTGCTGTAGGAGATGACCAAAGAGTTCATACTCGTCGTAGAATTCCAAATCACCAGGCAAGAGGTCTAAGCCCTCTATTCCGCATACATTCCGCTGGATGACTTCTTGGAAATGGGACCCTGGCTTTTCTTCTAGGGCATGCTGAAGCATGGTGTGCAAAGTTAGAGTTTGATCGTGCAAGGAGCGCCAAATCGCCGGAGCGATTACACTTACTGTGGCATTGACTTGGGGGTCTAGATCTACGAGAAGAACCCGGAAATGAAAGTCGTGAGCGAGCGAAGCGGCTAGGTTTACAGTCAGCGTGGTTTTACCCACCCCACCCTTTATGTTCACGGTCGAAATAACAATGGCCATAGACTCCCGCATCTACAGACGATTCCGTACTTAGGGTACCCAAGCGGACTAACTGTCCACGACTGTACCCCCAAACTCTTAAAATTCCCGTATACTTCTGAGCAACCCAAAAATATTCAATTCCGTAGCGTAGGCTACCGTTTAATATGTTATTCTGTGGTTTGTCCATGACTGTTGGTTTCCCTCTCTGGAGAAATCAGCGTGTACTATCATCCTTCAGGAGAGCACAGCCATGAAAAATAAGGCCATTCGTCAATCTTCCCGTATGCTTGCGCTTAAACAACGGGCTCAAGTTCGCAATCGCCAGCAAACCGTCTTGGGACGTGCCGCACATAGCGTCGGTATCCCAGATAGTGAACCTCTGTTTTTTAACCATGTTCAAGGGAAAATTCGCCCTAACCATGTGGCAAGCTATGAGCGGCACGGCGGATGCATGAGTTAGGAAGAATGAAACCATAACAAATTTAAAGCCAGGAATTTTATGGCCGTCGTCACCTTGGCTAGGACGTTTTGGGGCTCTCAAAGCTTATAGGTAATTGCTTCAGGTGTCCTAATGATCTTGACCACGGCTATAGTTCCTGGCTTTTCCTTGCTGTAAAGACGAGATTGACAGCTTTTAAGCTAAACGTTGCCTCCATTTTCATAAATTCCCTGGCGATGTAAAAATCCGAATACATCACTCAACGTCAGCATTCCCACC
>JBAUTB010000168.1:0-2295 GCA_049582005.1 Gloeobacterales cyanobacterium
ATCATGGTTGTTCTCTATTTCTTCCTGCGCGAGTGGCGCAGCACAGCGATTGCAGCCCTAACGATTCCCCTGTCGGCTCTGGCTGCTTTTGCCGTGCTTTTTTTGGTTGGGCAGAGCCTCAACTTAATGTCCCTTGGGGGATTGGCGGTTGCTATTGGCTTAGTCATTGATGATGCCATTGTCGTAATTGAGAACATTGACCGACAGCTTAGAAATGGCCTTAATCCTTCGGTAGCGGTATCAGCAGCGTCGGCAGAACTCGCGGCTCCTGTCATCAGTTCCACGGTGACGACCGTAGTTGTATTTCTACCGCTAGGTCTCCTTTCGGGTGTGGCAGGGCAGTTTTTTGTTAGCCTTACCCTCACCCTTTCGGCTGCCGTTATCTTCTCCCTTTTGCTGGCTCTGACCCTGACGCCATTGCTCTCGGCTCGTTGGTTGCGTACAGAGCAGCAGCGAAAGGAGCCTAGTATCTTGACACAACTGGACAATGCTTATACCTGGATACTCCGAAAAGTGCTTCCACGGCCTTGGTGGATCGCTGTTATTTCCCTAATCCTGCTGCTTATAGGAGGGCTACTCTTTGGTCAGCTACGTTCAGATTTTCTACCCGCGGTGGATGAAGGCAGCTACATTCTGGACTATCTGACCCCGCCGGGAACCTCCCTGATTGAAACCGATGCTTTAGCACGCAGATTAGAGGCTATTCTCGCTAAAACTCCTGAAGTGACGGCTTGGACGCGGCGCACCGGGGCGGAGAATGGCCTGTTTGCGACCGAGCCGAATAAGGGCGATATCCTGGTGGTTCTTAAAGCAGCCAGTGAGCGAAACCGCAGTGTGCTCGACATTATCGAAGAGCAGCGTCGGCAGATTGCTCAAGAGTTGCCCCAGGTAGACAGTGACTTCCACCAAATCCTCCAGGATGAACTCAACGACCTCTCTGGAACGGCTAGTCCAATTGAAGTAAAACTTTTTGGCGAAGACCCAGCCATCCTGCGCTCTTTGGCGGCTCAGGCGGAAGAACGCATTAAAGGTACGCCGGGATTGGTGGACCTGGTGACCACAGGCCGCATCGGCGCCCCGCAGCTTGATATCCGCGTAGATCCCAGACAAGCTGGACGTATCGGCCTTACCGCTGCCGATGTGACGGCCCAGGTGCAGAATGCTCTTCTAGGCGGGATCCCCACCCAAATACGTCAGGCTGACCGACTGATTGATGTACGGGTGCGCCTGTTGGATACCGTGCGAAAGGATGCGCAGCAGCTACCCCAGGTTCCGATTATTGGCACCAATGGCGAAGTATTACCCCTGTCTGCCTTAGCCACCCTGACACACACAGCGGGGGAAGGAGAGATCTCACGCGAGAATCAGCAGCGCTACGTATCGCTCAAGGCCAACCTGGAAGGTCGGGACCTCGGCTCGGCAGTCCAGGAAGTTCAAGGAAAGCTGGCCTTCCTCAAACTACCAGCGGGCTACTCACTCGTGCTTGGAGGGCTCTATGCCAGCCAGCAGGATGCCTTTGCGCAACTGCTCTCTGTGCTAGCGCTAGCCATTGTCCTTGTCTATCTGGTCCTCGTCGTTCAGTTTCGCTCCCTGAGCCAACCGTTGGCGATCTTCACCGCTATTCCCTTGGCTCTGTTCGGCGTCGTGGTGGCCCTGTGGGTAACGGGTACCCCCCTGAATGTCTCTTCCTTTATGGGAATCATTCTGCTGATTGGTCTAGTCGTCAAAAACGGCATCATCTTTTTGGAATACAGCAACCGTTTGCAAGAAAAAGGCGCGCCTCTGGACGAAGCGCTAATGGAAGCAGGGCGGGTCCGTCTAAGACCGATCCTGATGACGACGCTATGCACTATCCTCGGTCTGTTGCCTTTAGCACTTGGATTGGGAGCCGGAGCCGAATTGCAAAAGCCCCTTGCCATTGCTGTCATTGGTGGGCTTTCTCTCTCAACTATTTTTACCCTTATCTTCGTACCTGTTATTTTTCGCGTCCTCAGAAAATCCTTTATTAGCCGTGAATATGAGGCAACAGAAGCCGAATGAGTATTATGGAAGAATCGTAAATATACTTCTTTGTTTGACTAATTTCACCAATTTTTCACCACATAAATATAACCTCATAAATAAGTTCAGATTCTTATCAGTGAGACACCAAATAAAATGTTGAAATTTAATCGCAAACTGTTGACCTCTAGCCTGTTCAGCTTATTCATGCTGTCAGGAACTATCACTGCCTTTGTCCAAGCGGCCCCTATGAAGAGCAGCATTCAGGTCCCCTATCAAAAAGTTGCAGAGAGT
>JBAUTB010000169.1:0-2071 GCA_049582005.1 Gloeobacterales cyanobacterium
AGATTGATAAGCTAGACAGGCACATTGGAAAGACTATGGGTAGTATTTTTGGACATTTGTTTCGGGTTTCTACCTTTGGGGAATCCCATGGGGGCGAAGTGGGGGCGATTGTCGAAGGCTGTCCACCGCGACTAGAAATCTCAGAAGCCGATATTCAGGTGGAGTTGGACCGTCGAAAACCAGGTCAGAGCCGGATTACGACGCCTCGCAAAGAAGCCGATGAAGTGCGCATTACTTCAGGCGTCTTCGAAGGCAAAACCCTCGGTACGCCGATTCATCTCGTCGTAACCAATAAGGATGCTAGAGGCCAAGACTATCAGGAGATGAAAACTACCTATCGCCCTTCCCATGCTGATTACACCTATCAAGCTAAGTATGGCATTCGCAATTGGCAAGGTGGGGGACGGGCTTCTGCCCGCGAGACGATTGGTCGGGTAGCGGCTGGCGCCATTGCGAAAAAGTACCTCAGACAGTTCTATGGGGTGGAAATTCTGGCCTATGTACGCCAGGTCTGGCACCTAGAAGCAGCGATTGACCCGAACCAAGTGACCCTAGAAGCGATTGAGAGCAATATGGTCCGTTGCCCGGACCCGCAGAAGGCAGAGGAAATGATTGCCTTGGTGGAGAAGATGCGGGATGAAGGCGATTCTCTAGGCGGTGTGGTGGAATGTGTCTGCCGAAATGTGCCGATCGGACTTGGCGACCCGGTGTTTGACAAACTGGAGGCCGATTTAGCAAAAGGGATGATGAGTTTGCCTGCGAGTAAAGGTTTTGAGATAGGTTCTGGCTTTGCGGGAGTTCTGCTGACGGGTTCTGAGCACAATGACCCCTATACATTCGATGAGCAGGGGCGCGTGCATACGGAAAGCAACCGTTCTGGGGGCATCCAAGGCGGTATTTCCAATGGAGAACCAATTCTATTTCGGGTGGCCTTTAAGCCCACCGCAACGATTCGCAAAGAGCAAAAAACAGTAACCGTGGATGGGCTGGAAGTAGTGTTAGCGGCGAAGGGCCGTCATGACCCCTGCGTGCTTCCACGGGCGGTGCCTATGGTTGAAGCGATGGCCGCTATGATTCTTATGGACCATACGCTCCGTCAACAGGCCCTTTCTCCCCGGTAGGGGTCTTGTCATGCCGCAAAAACGATTCATACGACAGGTGAATGCGTTCACGAAAATCCCGTTTTCTGGAAATCCGGCAGGTGTTGTTCCAGAGGCGGATGGCCTGACCGATGCCCAGATGCAACAGATTGCGCGGGAGATAAATTGCTCTGAAACAGCCTTTGTTTTGACGCCGGAGAACCCTGAAGCTGACTTGAAAATTCGCTGGTTTACCCCCACTACAGAAGTTGATCTCTGTGGTCATGCCACGGTAGCTGCCTTCCATGTGCTTTCTGAAGAGGAACGCTATCGTCTTGGGCCGGGGGCTTCTCAGATTCTCTATTTGGAAACGGAAAAAGTGGGGATTTTGCCGATTACGGTTGATGCGCGGGGAACTCGTCCTCACATCTGGATGACCCTACCTGCTCCTGAGTTTAAGATTTTAACGAAACCGCAAGTGCTCGCTCTATTACCTACGCTAGGGTTGGAAAAATCAGACTTGTTGGATCTGCCTGTCGTTGTGGATCAGGACCGAGATGTCCTTTTGGGGATAAAGAGTTTAGAACGATTACATAGATTGAGACCCCTGATGAGGGATTTGCACGCCTCTAGCTTAGGCCAAGGCCTTCGGGGAATTGATGTATTCACCCTGCAAACCCTTGAAGCTACAAGTACAGCTCATTCTCGTTTTTTTGCACCGGCTGTTGGTATTGAAGAAGACCCGGTGACCGGTTCAGTCAGTGGTCCTTTGGCTTATTGGTTGCGGGACCAAGGCTTGCTCAGTAAATCTACGGTAATCCTAGAGCAAGGAGATGTTCTGTATCGTTCGGGTCGTGTAACGGTTGACCTTTCTGCTGCTCAGCCGCGTATTGGAGGAGAGGCAGTCACAGTTCTTCAAGGACTTGTGGTATTTTAGAGGAATAGTTGCACTGATACCTTATTGCAATTCAATTAATATTGAGGGATTGGGC
>JBAUTB010000170.1:0-3902 GCA_049582005.1 Gloeobacterales cyanobacterium
GAATAGAGCAGCAGGTCACGATTGTCAAAACAGGTTGTATGGACCGCTGTAAAGTAGGACCGAACGTGGTCATCATGCCCGGTAAAGCGCGACATACTCGGGTCCAGCCTTCAGATGTGCCTGCTTTAGTGAAAGAATGTTCTGTGTCTAAGTCTCTTATTTAGTTGTAAATCTATTTTTGCCCGATCACCTTAAGGGATGAGCTGTCTGTGAGCAAGTTTTTGACCGTAGCTTCCAGTTCTTGTGTGAGATTAAAGGCTACAGAACGAGCTTTTCCGTGATCATAATTCCACTGTTCTTCCAGCGTAAGATACCTTGGTAGACCGACGACAAGTTCTACTTCTCGATAGACCACATAAGGATGCCATCCAGATTCTTTAAATAAGGGTTCTTGGGGGTCTAGCAGAGAGAAAAGCTGCATCGGGACAAGGTCTCCACTAAATTCCCGCATAGACCGCAAGGCAACTGGCAGAATGCATAGGTCCTCCTGCTTACTTCTGAAAGCAAGATGGGCGGCACCCCGCTGAAAAGGATAGAGCTTATCTGGACTTTGCCTCTGGGTCATTGGTTTGGCCCCTTCCGGGAAAATCCCAAGCCACTGTCTCTCTCTCAAATACATTCCAGCTTGCTCAAAAAACTGCGCATACTTGCCAGAGCTTAGATAGATGCCTCCTGATTGACGAATTAATTCATTCACGCCGGGCACCCGTGCTAAAAAGGGATGGCAAATAAAATGAATGGGGCGGTTTAGGCCCGCTAAGAGCAAAAACGCATCCGCGACACTGCGATGATTGCTAACCACAAGGCAGGGACCATGAGCAGGAATGCGTTCAGCCCCAGTAACCCAAATTTTTATGTTCAGCAGATTAGTGATAGAACGTGCTAAGAAAACGGGACGAGCGTCTTGGATCAAAACAGCATCTAAAAGCGAAGAAAGCGCAGCTGTACGAGAGTTAAGATTCATATTCAGCTAATTTTTGGCTATTTTATCTTATGCGGAACCTCAGCCTTGAGCCGCAGAAACCCCAAGCTATGGCTGGAATGCAAGCACGCAGGAGTTACTCTCTTCAATAGTAGTTTTTAGCCATAGCTACGGCGAGCGGGCACAGAATAAAACTGAAACTCAGGCATCACTAAGGCCGTGAGTCTCCCTCCATAGACGCAACCCGTATCCAAACCGACCGCAACAGGCTGCCCTTTCCAATGCTGGATCAGCGGTTGTTTCATGACCCGATGGCCGAAGAATACCAATCGCTCTTCGTGATAGTTCTTGTACCAAGGAGTACGGATCTCGGTTAAGGCTTCAGGATTCTGGTTTTCCAAGGCTACCCCAGGCTTTAAACCAGCGTGCACAATATCTCCATGTTGGGTGCGACGATAAAAAGGCATACTACGCAGATAAGCCAGCGCTTGCGGATTCTTTTTTAACAGTTTTGCAGTATTTTCTGCCACCCGAGGTAGTGATTTTTTTCCTTCCAAATGGCGGACTAGAGCCCAGTCGTGGTTGCCCATCACCGCCTCAGCGTGGACTTCTTGGATGAGCTTCAGGAGCCCTAAAAAGTCTGGTCCCCGATTGCAGAGGTCCCCCGTTAAATAAATCCGGTCCGTAGAGGTTAGCCCTACCTTATCGAGAAGACGACCAAGCTCACTCGCGCAAGCATGGACATCTCCAATAAAGATTTCGCGGGGTAGGTTCATGACAAAATAGCACCAACGAGCGAATCATATGTTCTTCGTTGGTGCTAGTAAAGCCTATAAAGGCACCCTAGGTCTAGGGCTAAGGTTCAAGAAAACTCTAAATCTAGGAGCAATGACACAACTTAGCCCTAGTAATTACTACCTTCACCACCCCTTCTTTTCCCTTTATATTCGGACCGCATCTGATCCAACTTAGTGCGTTGCTCCGGGGTCAAAATTGCATCCAGTTGTTTTTTGTAATCAGCACGTGCTTCTTGGAGCTTAGGTTTCAGTGCTTGCATTTGGCTGCGAACACTCTCCAATTTTGCTTGGTCCCCAGACTCACGGGCTGCTTTAGCTTGGGTACGCAAGTCTCTGAATTGGGCCATAAGTGGTTCATTCTTCTGTTTCTGCCCCTCTCTCAGCGCACGGACTTTCTCTTTTTGTTCTGGAGAAAGTCCTAGTTGATCCAACTTGTGCATGCCTCTTTCTTGCTTGTCCAGGCCTTTTTCTTGGGAAGGAGCACCAGGAGATGATTGGGGAGGAACACTAGGACTAGGTGACGATTGGGCATAGGAGGCTAGGGTTGCGACGGGAGTTAGAGAAAGAACAGAAATCAAGAGGGCGGGAATCCAGCGTTTCATAGGAATAGGTATCTGAGAGACAGTACTTTATAGGACGCGAAGCCTTTATCAAAGGTTCACTCGTTTGAGAATGAACATCACCCTGCTTTGCGGAACTTTACAATGAGGAAAGAACTAACGAGTCCGTGCTTTCTATGCAGTACCGTCGATTTGGACGAACCGAATTATCCATGCCTGTTCTTTCCTGTGGAGGCATGCGTTATCAGCAGCAATGGCAAGACTGTGCACCCTCCCAGATTCAAAAAGAGAATCAGGAAAACCTAGAAGCAACAATCCACCGCGCTTTGGAACTCGGCATCAATCATATCGAAACGGCACGGGGCTATGGCACCTCCGAAATGCAACTGGGCCAAGTGTTACCCCAATTGCCCCGCGAAAAGTTGATTATCCAAACCAAGGTTTCTCCCACCAAGAATGCCAAAGATTTTGTGGCAACCTTTAACCAGTCAATGAAGTATCTCAACTTGGAATATGTCGATTTGCTTGGACTGCATGGCATCAATACCCCAGAAATTTTAGAGTACAGCTTAGGTCCTAAGGGCTGTCTTGCAGCGGCTAGACAGCTTGTCAAAGAAGGTAGGGTCCGTCACGTCGGCTTTTCCACCCACGCCTCTACGGATGTCATTATTAAAGCGATCGATACTGGGCTTTTTGACTACGTCAATCTCCACTGGTACTACATCAATCAGAGAAACTGGCCTGCGATTGAACGGGCTACCCAAAAGGATATGGGAGTGTTTATCATCAGTCCTTCCGATAAAGGAGGCAAATTATATGACCCGCCCCAGCGTTTGGTGGACCTCTGTCAGCCCCTCAGTCCGATGGCATTCAACGACCTTTTTTGCCTAAACCATGCCCAAGTCCATACCCTTAGTCTGGGAGTTTCCCGCCCTGGTGATTTTGATGAGCATCTGAAAGTGCTTTCTCAGTTGGGCCGGGCAGATACGCTCTTGCCAGACATCATCAGGCGCTTAGAACAGGCAATGATGGACGTTCTCGGAGAATCCTGGGTCAAAACTTGGGAACAGGGACTTCCTTCCCATGAAGAAACCCCAGGCAATATCAATATCCCGATACTGCTTTGGCTCAGGAATCTGGCACTAGCCTATGACCTAGTAGAATACGGCAAGATGCGTTACAACCTTCTTGGAAATGGGGGCCATTGGTTTCCCGGTCGCAATGCCGTCAACCTAAAAGAAGTAGACCTGACTGAATGTCTAGCCCATAGCCCACACCGCGAAGTGATTCCCCAGTTTTTAGCCGAAACTCATGACTTACTGGGTGCTTCCGAGGTGAAGAGGCTATCTCAAGAGTGAATAATAGACAGCTGCACTGTACAGAATAATGGTGTTTGCAAAGCGCGCCTAACCACTTCAGTGACTCCTTCTGATAATTATAGCAAAGGCCAATATGGTTAGGACGCCAAACATAGAACATGCTCCATCGCATCTCGCAAACAATTAAACTGGTCTAGCTGTTTGCGAATTCGACTTTTCAACCAAGACCAGCATTTCTCAATCTTGTTCAGGTCCGGCGAATATGGCGGTAAGTACAGCACTTCACACCCAGCTTGCTCTATCA
>JBAUTB010000171.1:0-34673 GCA_049582005.1 Gloeobacterales cyanobacterium
AACTACCGGATACTCCAGGAGTTTATCTATTCCGCAACTGCCGAGAAGAAATTCTCTATGTCGGCAAGTCCGTAAAGCTTAAAACCCGCGTCCGGTCTTATTTCCGCAAGGCAGGGGGCCATTCTCGACCGACCCAGCGCCTGAAATTTGAAGCCTCAACGGTTGAAATCGCAGCAACTGGCTCCGAATTAGCGGCGTTGATTTTGGAAAATCGGCTTATCAAGAAGTATTTGCCGCCGTTTAATCGCTTGCAACGTCGCTATCAGCACTATCCTTTTTTACGTCTCACTGTCCAAGAACCTTTTCCGCGCCTGCATTTGACCCGCAGCCTAGAGAATGATGGGGCCGAATACTACGGTCCCTATGTCAAGGCTGGATTAGTCGGTTGGATGGCCAATCTCCTGAATGAAGCGTTGGGACTACGAACCTGTAAAGACCTATCGGCTATTCACCAAGGCTGCCTCCTCGACCAATTAGGAAAATGTTTAGCCCCCTGTCGTGGTTGGGTGCAAGAAGAAGCCTACCAAGTACCCATAGAACAATTACGGGCCATGCTCCAGGGAGAGACCAGCGCAGCTGAGAGCATTTTGCAGCACTTCCGCGACCAAATGCAGTCCTGTGCCGCGCAAGAAGCTTTTGAACGGGCGGCTCAGTGGCGCAATCGTTTGTTCGCCTTGGAGAGCTTTCTACAGCGCCAGAATTTGGTCCGAGAACGGGTCGTTTTAGACTTAGCCATGGTTTATGTTGGGCCGCACAGGGGAACAGCTCAGGTTTTCTGGGTGCAGTCTGGGACTCTACTGACAACCCATGAATTCAACCATACCGAATCGATAGGGACGATGGACAAGCGGCTAAAAAGCTTCTACGAAAAAAACTATGCCCTATCTAATGAGCAACCTTGTTTTACGTTGCCTCAAGACCGTTTAGATGAAGTGCAAATGCTGAGTAGTTGGATCTATCGTCACCGGGCAGAGGGTGATTTGTTCTGGCTCAATCGAGAAGACCAAGACCTCACCGGATTACGGGAACTAATTCGCAAGACCCTTACCTTGGCGGCTCCCTTTGTTTGCTGAAGACTTGATAAGGAGTGTGGAGCATTGCGACAGCCTGGGTCTAAGTTGGCTAGACTATTGGATATCCAAAGGTGGTCCAGGGTACAGACCGTCATGAAAAATAGAATCATTGCTGCGTTTCTGGCTTTCTTCCTAGGAGGTTTCGGACTCCATAAGTTTTATTTAGGGCAAATTGGCTGGGGTGTCTTGTATTTAGTCTTCTGCTGGACCTTTATTCCAGGAATTGTTGCCTTTTTTGAAAGTATTGGTCTTCTCATCACCAGCGACGAAAGTTTTAACCGTCAGTTCAACTATGATGCCTTGCCTCCTGTCGCAGCGATGCCGCCGCAAATCACCAATGTGATCCATGTGCACAATGCGATGCCCGGCTCCACCTCCACCTCGACGGTCAACCTCTCTCAGTTGCCCAACCTGGATCAACTGCTGGGCCAAAGAACACCAGCGCACGTAGTGGCGAACCGACTCTTTGAAGAAGGCCGCCATGCCTATGAATCTAAGCAGTATGAACTCGCAGAGTCTAAATTTGCTACGGCCTTGCTTAGTAAACCAGAGGATGATGCGATTCGCATATGGCATGCCACTGCGCTTTGGGCGCTCTCTAAGACAGAACAGGCCATTGCCGAGTTGTCCCAAGTAGAGCATCATGCCCAAGACCCAGAAGTTCGCAATCATGCCCAACAAATGGTTCATCGCCTAATTGAAGCTGAACGGGCTCCAGGCGCTTCATGACGAAATCATGGAAAGGCGCGCAGAAAGGCATGGAGAGATGCAAAGCCCCCTAATCCCCCAACTTTTGGGGACTTAGAATCGGCATCCATGGGCTGAGGCAAAGCCAAGGATGCTTCTCCCCCCATAGCGCAGCTTCCCCCAGGGTATTTTGGGGGCTGGGGCGGGCCTATTTCATGCAATCGAGAATGGTTTTAGTTAAAGTGGAGGAGTAAGCCTAGGAGTCACGCATGCTCAAGCGTCAAGGTAGTTCAGGCAACGTCATTGCTGCTATAGCTAGCTTTTTCATGCCGGGTTTAGGGCAGTTGACCCAAGGGCGTTTGGGTGCCGCTTTTTTCCACTTCCTAGTGTCTGGTCTGTTGTGGTTTGTCTGGCTAGGCTGGGTGGGACATATTTGGTCTTCCTATAGTGCAGCCACATGGCGAGGCTAAAGAGCAAAGTGAACCTAACCAAAAAGCGGCAAACTGCTGGTCAATCCCGTTTTGGCCAAAGCCGGAACTCTAGCACTTCCCCAATAGATGCGGCGCAAGAAACGTTCGTATTCACTATCGCCCTTTAGATTGTTCATACCTAACCCTTTGTTGTGACCGGAGGAATGGATCAAGATGCCATCTCCCACATGAATGCCGGTATGGGTGGCGCGCTTTTTATTCTCGTTAAAAAACACAAGGTCGCCGGGACGGAGTTCGTCGAGGTTGTCAATGGTTTTCGCTACAGGCAGACTATATCCCTGCTGTTGATAGGAATCCCTGGGGAGGGCTACTCCGGCCAAACGAAACACGGTTTGGTTGAAGCCGCTGCAATCTAGATCTAGACCCTTGGTTCCTCCCCACAAATAGTGATAGGGCGCACTGCGGCTAATCGTGTAAATCTGCTGGGCGATGTTTACGACGCGCTTTTGTAGTTCTTGCGCCCTGGACTTGATCTGATAGGCACGGGCCTGACTCTGGGCCAAATTTAAGGGGTCTCCGCTGGGCGATTCTATAGACCAGGTTTGGGCAGAAGTTTCGAGAATAGGGAGAATTGATCCGCGATATAGGGTCTGATTGCTTTCGCTAGCAACATCTTCCAGCAACACCGCTTTCGGTCGTTTCATCCACCTGCTGAAGCTGCCCGTATCCATCACCTCCAGATTGCCAGCCTCAATCCAACCGACATAGCCATCCCACTGACGGAATACTTCTATCCAACCACCTGCCTGACGGAGGATTTGGAAACTATCGCCGAGGATGGCTTGGGAAGCTAGTTCCGAATCAGCCTTGGCTTCACCCCGCATATCGGCATAGGTACTGACGAGGCGGGCATAGGGTTTTGGCTGGCCATAGGGAAAGGTGACTATTTTGTCTTCTACGGAGCCTAGAGCAGCCATAGTTTTCAAGAGGTCCCTTTTTTCCGCTAGGCCCAGGGTCCGACCTTGGAGCAAAATTTTTCCTTGCTGTCTTTGGGCTTGGACTTGAAAGACTGCTCCAGCGCCATAGTTAGGCAGCAAGGTCTTTTTGAATGCCTGGAGGGCACTCTCTAGATCGGGTTCATTCCCTGCACCCCAAGCTCCTCTACTGAGCATCCATAGACCTCCCACCAAGGTAGGTATGACCAGGCGACGACGCATTCCTTCTTCCCCACAGATCTACGGCCTATCATAGTTGGCCACTGAGCTAGATATAGCGTCTTACCGAAAAGTTCCTATAGTAGAAAAGCCCTAGAATGCTTACGCTCTTGAACGAACAGCAACTCCGTCAACTATTGCAGAGAGTTTCCCAAGGAGACGTTCTGCCTGAGATGGCCTTAGAAAAATTACGGACCTTAGCCTATGAAGACTTGGGCTTTGCTAACGTTGATCACCATCGAGCCATACGCACAGGTTTTCCAGAAGTTGTCTGGGGACCAGGAAAAACTCCAGAGCAAATCGCTGAAATCTTACAGCGCCTGCGCGACCGCAATGCCGTGGCGATGGCCACCCGGATCAGTCCTGACACCTTTGAGCAGATCCAAACACAGTCTGGATTGGAGCTAGAGTACTTCCCCACAGCGCGTATCTGTGCTGCCTATTCCCCTACTATTCCCTTAGAAAAGTGTCCAGGCACAGTGGGTATTATCAGTGCAGGAACTTCCGATATCCCGGTAGCCGAAGAAGCGGCCGTAACCGTTCAACTGTGTGGATTTGAAGTGGTCCGACTCTGGGACTTAGGCGTTGCCGGGATTCACCGTCTTTTGGACAAAGCACCCATTCTCAACCAAGCGGATGTCTTGATTGTTGTGGCAGGGATGGAAGGAGCCTTAGCCAGTATTGTCGGCGGCTTGGTCCGTTGTCCTGTGATCGCTGTTCCCACCAGTATTGGCTATGGGGCAAGCTTTGGGGGGTTAGCCGCACTGTTGAGTATGTTGAATAGCTGTGCTGCTGGCGTTGGGGTGGTCAACATTGACAATGGCTTTGGGGCGGCGATGTTGGCATCGAGAATTTTGGTGAAGCGTCCCCCTTTATGAGGCTATAGAGAAAGGCGCAATTTTTCTTTATGTTCTTCAATGCTTCTTCGCATTGCTCCAGATCCTTGCCCAATCGGAATTAACGGGCTAAATGAAGCATTTATGAGGAGCCAGTAAGCAACAATTTTTTAAATTCATAGCGCAATACCCTCTGTACACTGACAAGAACTTTCTTGAATAACAGGCTACTGGAGGGGGGAGTGTATGTCAGAGACTGCCCTGGTTTTGAGTAGTTTAGGTTGGCACGGACAATTGAATCTGGTTGCTTTGGTGGCTTGTTTACTCGGCATCGCTTTATTGCAATGGTTACCTGAAGAAGATGGGCATCGTCATACCCTTTTGATGATGTCGTTTGCCTGCTGGGCAGTTTATTGTCTTGCTTGGTTTAGTCAGAGTCATATTCCACAAGATTCCATCCATCTGATGCGTTTAGCTCGTTCTACCTGCGCGCTCTGTTCGATATTTACGTTTTCTTCTCTGTTCTCTCTACCGCTTTATGCCTTCTCTGTCGAATTTAACCGAGTCGATTAGCCAAGCGTCAGAGTAAGATCAGGGAGGTTTTATTCCTCATGCGACGATGAGTTCCCTCAGATCCCTGCCTTCCCCTAATCAAAAAATTGCTCCCCTGACGGCCAAGACCAATGTCCAAGGCCATTTGGAAATTGGGGGATGTGATGTTCCTTCCTTGGTTACACAATATGGAAGCCCACTTTATATCATTGACGAAGTCACGCTCCGAGAAGCTTGCCGTCAATATCGGGAGGCCTTCCTTCAGCACTATCCCGCTGAATCTTTAGTCATCTTTGCCTCCAAAGCATGGAATATGCTGGCGATCGATGCCATTGTCCACCACGAAGGATTGGGGATGGATGTTGTTTCGGCAGGCGAACTATACACCGCCATTCGGGCCGGGGCCGATAGCCAGAATATTTATTTTCACGGCAACAATAAATCTCTACAAGACCTGGAAATGGCTCTTGATTACGGAGTGACTATCGTTGCGGATAACTGGCAAGACCTGAACACCCTGGCTCAGCTTGCAGAAGATAAAGAAGTGCAGCCGAGGGTGATGATCAGAATTACCCCAGGGATTGAATGCCACACCCATGAATACATTCGCACTGGACACCTGGATAGCAAATTTGGGTTCGATCCACAGGATGTGCCTGCAGTCTTTGAATTTCTTTCCAAAAATCCAGTCATTAAGGCTATCGGCATCCATGCCCATATCGGTTCTCAAATTTTCGAACTCACCCCCCATCGGGATATCGGTCCTGTATTGGTGGAGTGGTTTGCTAAAGGTTTGGCCTTTGGACTGGAATTTTCAGAACTAAATGTCGGGGGTGGACTGGGCATTTGCTATACCGAGCAAGATGACCCACCCAGCATTGACGAATGGGTCCAGACGGTGTGTGACGGGGTTGTCGAGGCTTGTCGTGAAGCTCGGATCTCCCTTCCAAAAATCATTGCAGAACCCGGACGCTCGCTGGTCGGTTCCTGCGGTGTGACGGCTTATACCGTGGGCGCGAAAAAGGTTGTTCCAGAAGTGCGGACCTATATCTCTGTGGATGGAGGGATGTCCGATAATCCGCGCCCAATTACCTATCAGGCCCAGTACACCGCTGTGGTGGCCAATAAAATAAATTACCCTGACCAGGAGACGGTTACGGTCGCAGGCAAGCATTGTGAGTCTGGCGATATCCTCCTCAAAGATGTGGACCTAGCACCCATGGAACCAGGGGATATTTTGGCAGTCTATGGAACGGGAGCCTACAACTATGCCATGGCTTCCAACTACAATCGGATTGCTCGCCCTGCTGCAGTTTTGGTGAAAAATGGAGAGTCCCAACTGGTTCTACAACGTGAAAGCTTGGAAGACTTGGTCCGCAATGACCGTCTACCGCTTTCTCTCCAGCAGGCAGGGGCTTAACCGGGGTCGCTTCCTCTTGTATTCTGATAGAGAGCCAAGCCCCCAGCGGTTTGGAAGAGGAGTGGCTTGAGATGGTGCATGACGAAAAAGAAGAAGATCTCTATCAACTCTTGGGGGTAACTCCAGATAGCAGCATGACTGAGATTCGGGGCGCTTATCGTATATTGTCTAACGAGGGGGCCAACTTGGGGAATGATAAGGAACGTCTCCAACAGGCTTACGAAGTGCTTTCCAATCCTAAAAAACGTGCTCGGTACGACCGCCAGCGACAAAAGTCTTCATCCGCTAGACAAGACTTCAAGCCAGTTCCCATCGCCAGCAACTATCTGCTCTACGCCGTCTCCTTGGCGGGGGTCGCTTTTGTCGGATTCTGGGTGGGCTACAAGCTTTTTGGGGGTTCCGCAAATCCTTCTCCGATCATTGCGTTTCCCTCCACCACTACTACAGCCAGTGTGGATCTAAAATCTCAACCTTTTAAACGGCCAGCCAAACCCTATACGCCTCCAGCCCATTCCTCTATCCAAGAAACTCTTCCTGCACCCTCAGAGCCCATAGAACCGACTATTTCTTCACAGCCTCCAACCTCTGCCACCAAGGATCAAGAGCAAACAATCGAGGAAACTTCACAGCAGGCAGATGCTTCCCCCATGGTGCAAGGCGTTGTTGAACAGGCGGCCTCACCCCAACGGGATGCCAGAGCCTTGAGTACGTTTGGGGAAGAGACGATTCGGCGCCTGAATCGGACATGGAATCCGGCAAAGGGCAGGGCGAGGACTGTGCCGATTCTCCGCGTAACCCTCAACCAAAGCGGAGAGGTCACCAATACCCAGGTGATTCAGCAAAGTAACGATCCTGACGCCAACAATAGTGCCATGGAAACCATACAGCAGAGTGCTCCCTTTGCACCACTCCCCTCCGGCTATCAAGAAGTGACTCTATCCCTCACTTTTGGTCAGCGCGTACAGGGTTCTGTCCAAGGCAATGTATAGGATCATTAAGAACATTCTCAAACGCCCAAAAAATCGTCTTGAAGGCCGATGTGCTATACTTAAGGGGTGAATTTAACCCTTTATTGCTTTTTGGCCCCCCTAAACCCCTTTATGTGGTTTTAAGGGTCTTATTTTTTGGAGAGCGAACGTGAGTCAACCAGCATATACCGCAGACCAGATCCAGGTGCTAGAAGGCTTGGAGCCTGTCCGCAAGCGACCTGGGATGTATATCGGGTCTACGGGACCACGGGGGTTGCATCACTTGGTATATGAGGTAGTAGACAACGCCATAGACGAAGCCTTAGCAGGCTACTGCACCAATATCAATGTCAGCATCAATGCCGATGGCTCTGTGACGGTCACGGATGATGGTCGGGGTATTCCTACAGAAGTTCACAGCAAAACAGGCCGCTCTGCCCTGGAAACCGTCATGACCGTGCTGCATGCGGGCGGAAAGTTTGGGAGTGGCGGCTACAAAGTTTCCGGGGGTTTGCACGGCGTTGGCGTTTCAGTGGTCAACGCCCTTTCTTCTAGGCTTGAGGTGCGGGTGCGGCGCAATGGCAAAGAATTTGCCCATACTTTTCTAAAGGGCGTTCCCCAGGGCGATATAAGAGTCATAGGAGACTCCAGCGAAACGGGCACTACGGTCACCTTTTGGCCCGACAGTGAGATTTTTACGGAAACGACGGAGTTTGACTACGATACGCTTGCGAGTCGTCTCCGGGAATTGGGCTATCTGAATGCTGGGGTAAAAATCACGTTTACGGACTATCGGTTGGAGCCTGTGCGTCAGGATGTCTATCATTACGAGGGGGGCATCAAAGAATACGTTGCCTACATGACCCGCGAGAAGACGCCCATCCATAAAGAAGTAATTTTTGTGACCACGGAACGGGATGGCGTAGTCGTGGAATGTGCTCTACAGTGGTGCGGAGATTCTTACAACGACAACGTGCTCGGCTTTGCCAACAATATCCGCACGATTGATGGAGGCACCCACTTAGAGGGATTGAAAGCGGTTCTGACCCGTACCTTCAATGCGATTGCCCGTAAGACCAACAAACTCAAAGAAGCAGATAAAAACCTGAGTGGCGAGCATATCCGAGAAGGATTGACCTGTGTCATTTCTGTTAAAGTACCCAACCCCGAATTTGAAGGACAAACCAAAACCAAACTGGGCAATACGGAAGTCCGGGGCATTGTCGATGGCGCTGTGGGTGAGCAACTCGGAGAATATTTAGATTTTCATCCTGAAGTTATCTCTGCGGTCCTCGAAAAAGCGATGCGGGCGGCAGAAGCAGAAGAAGCAGCTAAACGCGCCCGTGAATTGGTCCGCCGCAAATCGGTTTTGGAATCTTCTACGTTGCCCGGTAAGTTAGCGGACTGTTCTGAGCGCGACCCGGAGAAGTCAGAGATTTATCTCGTAGAGGGAGACAGCGCGGGCGGCAGCGCCAAGCAAGGGCGGGACCGTCGTTTCCAAGCAATTCTGCCCCTGCGCGGTAAGATTCTGAACATTGAACGGGCCGATGATCGTCGCATCTATGCCAACACAGAAATCCAGGCCTTGATTACGGGGCTGGGATTGGGGCTGCGCAGCGAAGAGTTTGACCGGACGAAATTACGCTATCACCGCATCATTATCATGACGGACGCAGACGTAGATGGAGCCCACATCCGGACGCTGCTGCTGACTTTCTTCTATCGCTATAAACGGGACCTGGTAGACCAAGGGTTTATCTATATTGCTCAACCTCCTCTTTATAAAATCTCCGTGGGAGAAGGTCGCAATTCACAGGTGAGCTATTGTTACTCTGACTCAGAAAAAGATGCGATTATCAATGCCCTGCCGGCAAATCGTAAGTACGAGATTCAACGATTCAAAGGTCTGGGTGAAATGATGCCCCAACAGTTATGGGAAACCACGATGGACCCAGCCACCCGCACGCTTAAGCAGGTCAATATTGAAGACGCAGCAGAAGCAGACCGGATCTTTACGATCCTGATGGGTGAGCGGGTAGAACCGCGTCGGGAATTCATTGAAAAATACGGACCCAAGCTCGTTCATACGATGGAACTAGATATTTAGTCCCTCCACTTCCACAGGTTTTGCCTTTTCAGAGAGTAAAACCTCTAGCCCTTCAGAGGTCTCAGAGACAGCTGTATGAAACGGGGCACAGAGAGACTGCATCCGTTGGCGAATAGCCATAAACTCAGCCCCTTGTGCCAGATCAACCCGAGCATAGCGAAGGCGGACGGGAAGCATCCTAAGACGACGTAGACTTAGCCCTTGACTATCAACTTCTACGAGAAAGGCAAAAGACCAGTCATTGTGCAGGACGGGATCAACAGCATAATCGTCCAGGAAATCTCCCGTGTTGTACAAAATCAGTCCCTGCTGGTAAACTTCCACGCCTTGGCAGAGATGAGCCGAATGACCGTAGAAAAGGTCCACTCCAACATCAATAACTGCCCGAGCGAAGCTGCAGAATCGAGGCGGGGGTGATAGCACCATATTCGGACCCCAGTGCGCAGACAGGATAATGAGCTCAGCCCCTTCTTGACGTAACTGTTTCACGAGGGACTGGATACGGGCAAGCGTGAGTGAATCGGAGTGGATTTCCAGATAATAGGTCCCTGGATGATCAGCATGAGCGGCAAATGAAGGCTCATTATCCGTGAGGGCGATCAGGCCGACTTTTAAACCAGCGATGTCCATGAGCGTCGGCTGAACTGCTTCCTGGAGATTCCGCCCCGCCCCAGCATGATGGATCCCAGAGGCACCCAGATACTGCACCGTATCCAACAGTCCCTCTTCTTCAAAATCCAGGGTGTGGTTATTAGCAAGACTGACCCACTGGATGTTGGCAGCTTGCAGCACATGGACAGCAGTTGGGGCCGCACGAAAGTGAAAGCGCTTGGGAGTCCGTTCCCATGGCTGAGTATGTTCTGTAATCGCACATTCCAGGTTCGCAATCACCGCATCCGCTGCCCGCAGAACGGGTAGGGTACTGCCCCAAAATGACTCCGGATGCCGATAGGCAATTTCCTGGTTCACCCCCCGGCCTAGCATGATGTCGCCGATCAAGGCGAGGGTCACCCTTTCTTTCATGAGAGACCTCCCATGCTAAGGATGGAGGTAGTGCCCGAACCACTGACTTGCCAACCGTGCGACCTCTTCTAGTGTGCCCGGCTCTTCAAAAAGGTGGGTGGCTCCCGGAACGATGATGAGTTGTTTTTGGACCCGTAGCTGGTCTAAGGCTGCTTGGTTCATGTCGATGACCGGCAGGTCATACCCTCCCACAATCAGGAGCGTCGGAGCCTGAACCCGTTTGAGGGCTGAACCCGCCAAGTCAGGTCTTCCGCCCCGCGAAACGATCGCAGCAATATCCTCGGGCCTTTCTGTGGCAGCCACCAAAGCCGCCGCTGCACCCGTACTGGCACCAAAGTAGCCAATCCGAAGGTGTTCCGTCTCGGAGTTCTGTTTGAGCCAGTCGGTAGCGCCTACAAGTCGTCCTGCCAGAAGACCAATATCAAAACGAAGGTGCCTGGTGAATCGCTCCGCAGCCTCTTCATCTGCCGTAAGCAGGTCGATTAATAAAGTGGCAAATCCTGCTTCGGAGAGCACTTGGGCAACGTAGCGATTGCGGGGACTATGGCGGCTACTACCACTGCCATGGGCAAACAGCACGATCCCCTGGGCTTTATCAGGCAGCGTTAAATTACCTTCCAGCACAACATGGTCTGCCAAAACTCGGACTAAGTGATCTTTTTTTATGGTTGTTGTCATGGGGATATCCTCCTTAATGTTCACCTCAGAAGAGATCGCTGATCGATCCATCCGTCATAAATCGCTGGATCGCCGCAGCGATGAGGGGGGCGACCGAGACCACCTGTAGCTTCGGCCAGTCTTTATGGCTTGGGGGGATGGTGTCAGTGACCAAGACCGCCTGCACAGCCTCGTGGCTCAATTTGTGCAGGGCATCCTTCACCAAAAGTCCATGGGTAGCAGCGATTATGATTTCGGGGCGAGCCCCCGCTGCCAGCAGGGCCTCGATACCCTTGGCCATCGTGCCGCCCGTTGAAATCATGTCGTCGATGATCAGGCATGGGCGATCCTGCACATCCCCGACCACACGCGTCACTGCAGTCTCTGTGCCGCTGGCACGCCGCTTATGCAAGACCACCACGGAAGTATCGAGCCGTTGGGCATACTGGGTCGCCATCTGCACCCGCCCCGTATCCGGTGAAACCACCACCACCCCAGTCGGCAGACGCTTTTGTAGAGCCTCTGTAAGCGTTGGTACAGCGGTCAGGCTATCCACCGGAATGCGAAAGAACCCCTCAATCTGGGGCGTATGCAAATCCAGCGTCAGGACCTGATGCACCCCAACCGCTTGCAACAATTCCGCCACCATACTGGCCGTAATCGGTTCGCGACGACCATTCCGCTTGTCTGCCCGAGCATAGCCAAAGTAGGGAATGACCGCTGTAATACGGGCAGCAGCGGCACGACGACAGGCATCGACCAATACAAGAAGCTCCATCAGATGCTCATCCACCGGCGGCGAAGTGGACTGTACGATGAAGACTTCTTTACGACGGACTTTTTCGAGAAGACGCACGGAGACTTCAGTATCAGGAAACCGTTCGCAAACGCAGGTCCCAAGCTCCACTCCAAGGGCCTGGGCTATCGCAAGCGCCAGGTCTGGAGTGGCAGTGCCAGCAAAGATAATGAAATCGTGTGTCATTCTGAACTCCCCCGGAAGCGGGGCTTCCAGCGGTAGGTGATTCTGTTGGAGCTCTTCAACGCCCAGGGTTCCGACTAACCGTGAAGGCTGCTCTTTTCGAGGAATCTGACCGTGCTTGCTTGAGGTCCCTTTTCACCTTTCTCCTCGACAAAGCTAACCTGACTGCCGATGCTTAACTCATCGAACGCATGGTCAAGCACACTATTTCGGTGAAAATAGATTTCGTACCCATCCGCAGTCTCAAGGAAGCCGTAGCCCTCCATCGGGAACAACGTCTTAACCCGTCCGGAAAGTTGCGGGACTTCATGGACTTTGACATCCTGCCGTTGAAGACGGGCATAGTCCTGTAGCTTGCGTTTTGCAGCCTTAAAAGCATCACGGATGGCTACATAAATATCTTCATGGGCCTGATGTTCTGGTGGAGTGCGGTTTATGACCAGCTCCCCACCCGGAACCGTCAAATCAATGCGGATGTGATAGAGGTTCCCTTGGTGATGCCGATGAGGAGCTTCCAGGGCCACCCGACAGCCAATCAGTCGGTCGTAAAATTTCTCTAGCTTCTCGACCTTCTCATGGATTTTTGCTTCAACGGCTTCGGATGACGGAATATTGCGAAAGGTTACTTGCAGGGGTAGTTGCATACCCTATCCTCCCTATGAAAGCTACGGGGATAATAGTCTTTTATATCTAGTACATTCCCCTTACTCTTTCCCTTGGAGTAAGTGCTAGTGATTAAAAAATAATATTCAAAGATGCAGCTCTTGAGTAACTGGCAGGAAGGTAATATTTATACCACCTTCCTGCCTTTAAGGTTATCTACTTAACATCTCCTTGGATCACATAAGCCCTAATAGGAAACTAGTGAACGCTAACCTTCACTGTTTTGTTTTTTTCTTCTTCAGCTTTAGGCAAAGTGAGGGTAAGAATACCATCTTTGTATTCAGCATTCACTGCGTTATTCTGAACCCGCGCAGGAAGAGGAATAATCCGTTGGAACTTCCCATAGCGGAACTCCGAGCGCACCATACCTTCTTCTTCGGTCTTGGTTTCAGATTTACGCTCACCGCTAATCGAGACAGATTGCTCCGTCACCTCAATATCCAAGTCTTTAGCTTCCAGACCCGGAATCTCAAGTTTGAGATGAATTCCCTCAGGGGTTTCTTTCATCTCAGCGGAAGGAACAAAC
Organism: Gloeobacterales cyanobacterium; assembly: GCA_049582005.1. Taxonomy (GTDB): domain Bacteria; phylum Cyanobacteriota; class Cyanobacteriia; order Gloeobacterales; family PMM-0068; genus Sivonenia. Next base: position 13,137 of record JBAUTB010000171.1, read on the forward strand.
ATAAACCTTTCCCCCTCACTGATAGGCGCAAGCCGCTCATCCTCGATGCGCCCAAGGCGTTCAAACAAGCGACTCATCTCATTCCGCAGACCTTCCACTTCCCGGAAAGGCTCCCAACGTTCGAGCCCTCTGAAAGGTTCCCAACGAGTAATTGCCATATGCTTTCTCCTATGTGTTCAATAGAGAGCCATCATCACGTTGCTAGGCAACTCTTGAATTTGTGGCTGAGGTGGTCCTCTACTTTTGAGGTTAGAGAAGGAATATGAGGAACTTGTGAAGAGGAATTATCCCGCAGTAATTCAAGCCTGGGTTATTTGGACGGTTTGGTATGGATAGACCTAGCTAAATCATGGAGGACTTGCGCAATTTTGACTGGATAGGCGGGGGCTTCTTCCAACTGTCGCCAAGTCTCCGCTAAACGGCTCTGTTCTAAGGCCGCATATTGGCGCAGTTCCGCTAGGGGACGGGTTGGGAGTAAACGCTGACCTCCACGCATAACGGGTTGCAGCAGGGGCTCACCCAATGCAGAAGGAGCAGCCTCCAGGGTCAAGAGGTCGTAGGCTAAGGAGCCGTCGGGAGCATAATTTCGATAAACCTGCTTGCGGCCCGGCCAGGTAGCTTTCCCCTCGGAGCGTTTGAGCCGTGGTTTTCCTGCATACTCCTGAAGTTTGTAGACACAATCAAGATAGGGAGCATCGGCGGAGGTATCCAAGCGCGAACCGATGCCAAAGCCATCGATCGGGACTCCTTCCCCTACAAATTTCTGCAAGGCATATTCATCTAAGTTGCTACTGGCCAGGATGCGAACGTGCTGTAGCCCTCCATCATCCAGAATGCGACGCACCTTACGGGCATGCTCAGCCAAGTCCCCACTGTCTAGCCGGACTCCTTGAATCGTGATTCCTTCTAGCTTAGGAGCCAGGGTAACCAATTGCTCTGCGGCTGCTTCCGTGTCATAGGTATCCAGGAGAAAAACAACATTATTGGGCTGGCTCACCGCAAAGTGAGCAAAAGCTTCCATTTCATCGTCATAGGCCTGAATAAAGGAATGGGCCATGGTGCCGTATATGGGAAGGTCGTAGAGCATGCCAGCCAATACATTCGACGAACCGGAAAGCCCTGCCAAGTATCCCGCCCGTGCCGCCATAAGACCGGCTTCTGTCCCGTGGGCACGCCGCAACCCAAAATCAATGAGCAGTTTTCCAGGTGCGGCCAAGACCATCCGGGCGGCTTTCGAAGCAATCAAAGTCTGGAGATGGACCAGGTTGATTAAACAGGTTTCTACGAGTTGAGCCTCAGGGAGGGGAGCCGAAACCCTGAGGATCGGTTCATTGGCAAAGAAGACGGTTCCTTCAGGCATGGCCTCTACGTCACCCCTAAAACGCAATTGCTCCAAATAAGCGATAAATTTCTGGCTAAAATAACCTGTTTTAGCCAGCCAATCCAATTCTGGGGTGGTGAAGTGCAGATTTTCCAAGTACTCCAGGGCCTGTTCTAGACCCGCAGCTACAAGGAAATTACGGCAGGCAGGCAGCCTACGCACAAACAGCTCAAAGACCGCAGTTTGCTCCATCTGCTGGTCAAAGTAGGATTGGAGCATCGTGAGTTGGTACAGGTCTGTCAGTAAGGCACTGGGGGTGATCAAGCCAGACTCTCCTGTATAGCGCCCAGATGAGCCATTTCTTCTAAGGCCCGATCACCGTTTTCGGGGTGCACATTCACGGCACGGGTAGCATCCACGAGATGAACAACCTGATAACCCAGGGCAAACGCATCTTTTACCGTATTGAGGACGCAGTAATCCGTAGCCAGCCCTCCTACGAACAAACGCTTGATCCCAGCCCTACGCAGTTGGCTATCCAAATCGGTTCCTTCAAAACCTGAGTAGGCATCCCGCTCAGAGGACGTGGCCTTAGAGATAACGATGGTCGCGGACGGCCATTGCAGACCAGGCGCAAATTCAGCTCCTTGGGTCCCGGCTACACAGTGGGCGGGCCAGGGACCACCCTGTGGGTGAAATGAGCAATGATCGGGAGGATGCCAATCGCGAGTGGCAAAGATCGGTAACCCATGGGCCTGGAAAGTTGCCAGGTAGTGGTTAAGGACCGGAATTACTTCGTCTCCCCCAGGGACAGCGAGACTACCGCCGGGCAAAAAATCGTTTTGCACATCTACAACCAGCAAAGCATCGCCCGTCTGGAGAGATATCTCCTCTCTATGCAGGTTCTGATGCATGACCTTACCTCCTAGGATTTCAGCCCTTGATGGACTTTCAGCCCTTGATCACGGCGAGGGGTTCCAAACGGGCAACTTTACGGGCAATTCCAGCCCGATGGACCACTTCCACCACCCGGTCCACATCTTTATAGGCCGTTGGGGCTTCTTCCGCCAAACCGGGCATCGAGCCTACCCGCACCACAATGCCCTGATGTTCCAATTCGCCTCTGAGTTTCTCCCCACGTAGTTGGTGCTTGGCTTTGGCTCGGCTCATTACACGTCCAGCGCCATGACAGGTTGAACCAAAGGTTTGGGCCATCGAACCAGCGGTGCCCACCAAAACGTAGGAGGCTGTGCCCATCGAGCCGGGGACCAGGACAGGTTGACCAATGTCTCGATACTCCGGAGGTAAGCCCTCAAAGCCTGGTCCAAAAGCTCGGGTTGCCCCTTTGCGGTGCACACAGACCTGGATAGGCTGTCCGTCGATCTTATGGGTTTCTATCTTGGCCATATTGTGGGCAATGTCATAGATCTGAAAGACATCCCAATCGTGCACTTTACCCGCCAAAGCCTGTTCAAAGCTGCGTCGGATGTGCGCAAGCAGGATCTGCCGATTGGCAAAAGCATAGTTAGCGGCGCAGACCATCGCCGCATAATAGCTCTGGCCTTCTGGCGAATCGAAGGGGGCACAGACCAACTCACGGTCAGGCAATACAATGTCATATTTTTTGACTGCCGATTGGAATTCACGCACATAGTCTGTACAAATTTGGTGCCCAAATCCTCTGGACCCACAGTGAATCTGGACGGTGATCTGCCCTTCAAATAGACCCATCGCTTTGGCAGCGGTTTCATCATAGATTTCAGTCACCACATCCACTTCGATAAAGTGGTTGCCTGCCCCCAGAGTTCCTAGCTGTGGTCGGCCTCGTTCGCGGGCACGTTGGCTTACCTTGGAAGGGTCCGCTCCAGCCAGACAGCCAAACTCCTCGGTGTGTTGTAGATCTTCTTTTCGAGCAAAGCCATGACTCAAGGCCCAACGGGCTCCTTTGACACAGATTTCTTCCAGTTCATCCTCCCGCAACGGAACACTCCCCTTCTCCCCTACCCCACTCGGACAATTCTGATAAAGGGCGGTTGCCAAGGCCCCCATATAGGGCGAAACCTCTTCCTCCGTCAGATGCGTGCCCATGAGCCGCACCCCACAATTAATGTCGTAGCCGACGCCCCCCGGCGAGATAATGCCATGGGGCAATCGTGTAGCAGCCACCCCACCAATCGGAAAGCCATAGCCTTGGTGAATATCCGGCATCGCCAGCGCATAGGGAACAATGCCTGGCAGCGTAGCCGTGTTGATAAGCTGCTCGACACAGCGTTCGGTCAGGGCCGTTTCTAGCAATGCTTCATCGGCGTAAATGCGAGCGGGTACGCGCATGTCAGACCGAAAGGTTACGGGTATTTCCCATAGGTATTCATCAATATGTCGAAAATCCTGCTTGTTGATCATGGACAAGCCTCCTCGCCAAGCAATAAATCAGTCAAACATCAAACACTACGGTCGCCTCATAGCCGTTCTCTGTAGGAATAATGCACAGGTCATTGAAGGTTGCCGCTTTGATATGCTTCTTGAGCTGTTGGGTAGCATTCCCTCGCACCGTAGCCCGGAGATGATTGGCCTCAAATGATTGCATCACAAACTCAGAAAACACCTCGTTATCCATTTCGGTGTGATAAATCAACTCATTAAGCCAGTTGATCAGGAGCGTCTCCGGATCTACCCCTTCTACGTCCACAGTCCGTTCGAGCTCAGCCTTTCCCGGTGGCAGATCCACCACCAAGCTGTACATACCGATGGCAACATTGATGAATAATTCTGATAGGGTTTTGCCGCGCACCCGGATCGCCCAATCAGCGGTATGTTCCACTTCAACGAAGTCTACGCCATTTTTCACAGTAAAACTGCTCATCTCCTCTATTCTAGCGACTGCTTGAGGACGATTCGAGGCCTAAATAAATAGGACTTGGCCCCCCAATTTTGGGGGGCTGGGGGGGGCCAATCTATCGAATAATTTAGTTCACGCCGCTACAGTGGCGGTAGCACAAGAACAGCAAAGATTCATACTCGTCTGCTGTACTTAGAAATGCCCCCCTCGTTTTGCCATGAACCAGAATAAATCACACCAGCGCCTCTCTGTGTTCCTTCAAGGAGTGGTTCAAGGAGTGGGCTTTCGCCCCTTTATCTACCGTCTGGCCGCAGAGTTGGAACTGGTGGGCTGGGTAAACAATTCTGCGCAGGGCGTTTTTCTGGAAGTGGAGGGTAGCCAAGAACAGTTGGAAATCTTCTTGCAGCGTATGAAACAAGAGAAACCAGCCCATGCTTCTATCCAAAGCTTGACTTCTTCCTGCCTCGAACCCGTAGGCTATAGAACGTTTGAAATTCGACCGAGTACAGGAGGCCAAAAGAGCACCCTGGTATTGCCCGATCGAGCGATCTGTCCAGATTGCTCAAGAGAAATCCTGGACCCGACCGATCGTCGCTATCACTATCCTTTTACCAACTGCATTCACTGCGGACCCCGTTTCAGCATTCTTGAGGCGCTACCCTATGACCGCGCCCACACCACCATGAAAAGCTTTAGGATGTGCGACCATTGCCAAACGGAATACGAACAGCCCTTAGACCGACGCTTCCATGCCCAGCCCAATGCCTGTCCTGAATGTGGTCCTCAGCTAGCGTTATGGGAAGCAAACGGCAGTGTCCTTGCCTCAGGGCATGAAGCACTCCTAACCACGGCTAACGCCCTGCGCCAAGGTTTAATTGTGGCGATCAAAGGCTTAGGCGGATTTCATCTCGTGGTCGATGCCCGTAATCGGGAAGCGGTCTTGCGTTTACGTCAGCGGAAGCAGCGCAAAGAAAAGCCCTTTGCCTTGATCTACCCTTCCTTGGAGATGGTTCGAGCGGAGGTTGAAGTTTCTGACTTGGAGGAGAAACTGTTATCTTCTCCAGAAGCGCCGATAGTTCTTTTGCGGAGACAAAGAGGGTCTATCCCAGTAGAGGAGGTGGCACCAGGTAATCCCTATCTCGGCATCATGCTTCCCTATACCCCTTTGCATTATTTGCTGATGACAGAACTGGGGTTCCCTGTAGTCGCCACCAGCGGCAATCTTGCCCAGGAACCGATCTGCACCGATGAATATGAAGCCCTCCAACGGCTTGGCTCCATAGCCGATCTATTCTTGGTGCATAATCGCCCGATTGCCCGACCTGTGGACGATTCAATCCTGAGGGTAGTGGTGGATCGAGCCCTGATGCTACGCCGTGCCCGTGGCTACGCGCCTTTACCCATAAAATATCAAGCGGCCTTACCCCCTCTCCTGGCAGTGGGTGCCCATCTTAAGAACACCATCGCTATTTCGGTAAACCAGCATATTTTTGTCAGTCAACATATTGGAGACCTAGAAACTGTTCAAGCCCTCGAAACTTTTCAGAAGACGATGACCAACTTTCAGCAGCTCTACGAGCTACACCCCAAAGCCATAGTCTGTGATACCCATCCTGATTACCCTTCAACGCACTATGCACAACAGTCCGGCCTTCCGGTAATTTCCGTTCAACATCACTACGCCCATGTCCTTTCCTGCATGGCTGAAAATAATTTGACAGGTTCTGTCCTCGGTATCGCCTGGGATGGAACCGGCTACGGTCTAGATGGAACGATCTGGGGTGGAGAATACCTCTCCCCTAGCCCCTCTCTGCTTGCGGAGAGGGGGGTAGGGGAGAGGTCCGCTCACCTGCGAACCTTTCGACTGCCTGGCGGGGCACAGGCGATTAGAGAGCCGAGACGGGCGGCGATTGGCCTGCTCTACGAGCTTTTTGGAGAGGCCATTTTTTCGATGAAAGACTTAGCTCCTATCCAGGCCTTTTCTGACCGAGAACTTAAGGTTGTGTCCAAAATACTTACCAAACATCTCAATGCCCCCAGAACTTCTAGCGTCGGCCGTCTTTTTGATGCGGTTAGCTCCTTAGTGGGACTGCGGCATAAGGCCAGCTTTGAAGGACAGGCGGCGATGGATCTGGAATTCGCCTTGGCGGGCCTTGAGACAGATGAGCAGTATGAATTTGACATGGTAGAACTAGAGAAGCCCTTCGTGATTGATTGGACCTTGATGGTTAAAGGCGTGCTGGAGGATTTAGGGGATAAAGTTCCGGTGGGGAAGATATCGGCAAAGTTTCATAACACCCTGGTAGAGACGATCATTACCGTAGCCAAGCGTGTAGGAGAAACAAAGGTAGTCCTCAGCGGAGGTTGCTTTCAGAATAAATATTTGACAGAACGCGCCGTGCACCGTTTACGCCAGGAGAACCTAGAGCCCTATTGGCACCGACAGATTCCACCCAATGATGGCGGTATTGCCCTAGGGCAGCTGCTCGCAGCAGCACACATGCTCAGGAGATAAACCCATGTGCTTAGCAGTCCCCGGAAAGATTATGAGCATTGATGCAACCCGTTCCGATCCCCTGCTACGGACAGGGAAAGTAAGCTTCGGCGGCATGCTCAGGGAGGTTAGCCTTGCCTACGTCCCTGAAACTAAGGTCGGGGACTATGTGATCGTGCATGTCGGATTTGCCATTAGCCAGCTAGATGAACAAGAAGCGGAACGCATATTTGAGGATTTGCAACAGATCGCGGCGCACTCCCCGACAGACTTGTACCATAGAAAGCCTTAAAGACTCCATTGACACACAAGGAGCTAACGATGAATGAATTTTGTGTGGTTGTTATGGATGGTGCGCGAGCCCGGTTTTTATCGCTCCAGCAAGCAGAGTTTCCAGAATTTGAGCCCAGCCTAAAACTGATCGAACATGAAGCGCTGATCAACCCAGAAAAGGAAACTTCTGCCACAGAATTATGGAGTAGCCGAGAATCAGGACGGGAGCATAGTGCAACCATGGGTTCTGCCCATACCTACAGCGACCATCGAGAACGTCATGCAGATGAAGTTGAGCGCCGCTTTACCCAATTAGTGGCTAAACAAACAGCGCACTTTATCCAAACCCAGAAAGCTCAGAATTTGGTGATCGTGGCAGAACCCCAAATGTTGGGATTTGTTCGGGATACGTTAATTCCGCTGGTATCTGATGGTCTACATATTCAGGAACTAGCGAAAGACCTTACCAAACTCGCGCCCCTAGAGCTGCATGAGTATTTGACCAATGAGGGGCTCCTCCCGCTCCGGAAAATGCCCTCTCAGCACTAGAGGTCTGCCAAATTTTGGTTAATTGGTTAAAGCGATGAAACTTGAAAGTGATGCCTTTACGGCGGATGGTCTGATTCCCCAACGCTATACCTGCGATGGCGAGAACATTTCCCCTCCTTTGCATTGGGGTATGCCGCCAGAACATACGCGCAGCTTGGTCTTGATTGTGGATGACCCCGATGCTCCTGGTAAAACCTTTGTGCACTGGGTTCTCTACGATTTGCCTCCCGAAACCCATAAGCTCCCAGATAGAATTGCTACTCAACCCAAGTTATTCAACGGCGGTATCCAGGGAACCAATGATTTTGGTCGGTTAGGCTATCGAGGTCCCTGCCCCCCAAGCGGTACCCATCGCTATTTTTTTAAACTCTATGCCTTGGATCAAGTGCTGGGTTTAGCCCCAGGTGCAACCAAAGCCCAGGTAGTCAAAGCCATGCAAGATCATATTCTGGACAGTGTAGAGCTGATGGGACGCTATGCTCGACATTAAGCCCGCACTCCATTGATCTTTGTACTGGCACGATCACAGGAATTGCTGTATTTTTGTTTTTTGCAGTAGATGGTGAAGTCGCTATCGAGTATCATGAGTCCTCCCCGACTACACCCTAAGGCTTACTCGTATTGCCCCATTTTGCTCTATCTAAATCAGTATAAATAGCTAGATGATGCGGTCTTCGTTTAGCACAATCTTGCCTTTATTAAGTAATGAAAAGCTACGACTAATTCTCTGATTTAGTTAATGGTAATTAATCCTTTATGGTACTTCTATGGGATATGGAGTAAACCTGAATATAGGCCCTAATTTAGGGGTGCCCTATGCAGTTCAATCATCAGGAATGATTTGATAACAGGGCCGCTTACAGCATCTTGGAGGATTTCATGAAGAAAGGGCAGATCACTCAGCAGCTTTGGCAAAAGTTATGGGAAGACTATAAGCTGCGCGTTAGCTATGCTCGGATTTATGAAGACATGCTTCATGAGGTGGGTGGAATGGTAGTCAATGACCATATTGCCTTTCGGTCTTTGCGTCTTCGAGTAGAGGGTAGAAATCTAGGAATTGCTTATCTGGAAAGTGTAGTTAAATTTTTGGGCTATGAAATGGCCGGGGAGTATATCTTCCCTGACCAGAAGCTCTATGCTCGTCATTATCAACATCCTGAACAAGAAAAATTGAATCTTCCTAAACTATTTATTAGTGAATTAATGGTGGAGCTACTACCTGAAGCTATCGCTAAAATGATTGAAAAAACGGTTACGCCTGGAAAATTGTTTGATACATGGGATTTAGAACGCTGGATTGAAACCGCACAAGTGAACCAATTCCAAAAAATCTTTACTCGTCCCTGGCCAGCTCCTCTGAAATCAGTTGTTGAAGCCGTTCATGAAGTCTCTCAATATGGAGCCTGGGTCTTAATCCATGGTTATGCCGTCAATCACTTCACGGGCTATATCAATCGTCAGCATGCACCCCAATACCCGGATATTGAAAGTACGACCCATGCTTTAGCACAGCGTGGAATCCCGATGAAAGCAACGATTGAAGGCAATGTAGGGAGTGGTTTGCGTCAGACCGCTACACAGGCAGTTACAGAAATGGTTCCTGTTTATGATGATGCCAGTGGCTTACTCACGCGCATTCCCTGGCCCTATGCCTACTATGAAATTGCCGAACGGAACGTGGTAGAAGTTGCTCCTGGTCAGAAAGCTCTGTTCGAAGGTTTCCTGGGTCCCCAGGCTCGTAATCTTTTTGAGATGACCCGCAAACAGCAGGCCTAGTCAGGGAGTTCTAGGCAAGTTAGCTGAAAAGCGTCCCTACTGCACAGCTAAATCCTGGCAGGAGAGGACTGGTGAGTTGGTCTGTCTTGTACAAAGTCATCGCTCTTTTGAGAAGAGCAGAGGCCCGCCGATAAATTTCGATTACCTGATGCTCATGGTCAACAATCCAGTATTCAGAGATCCCTTACTCTCGGTTCGCTCATTTTCGGGACTATTACTCCTCTATTGCTTACTGGGTAAGCTTTTCAAGTATTTTATAAGAGAATTTTTGATTTACAAAAATTTACTTTTATAAATCGTCTGAAACCAAGTCTGGCAAAGGTTTTAAGGCAGTTTTAAGGTTTTTAGCTTCTCGTAAAGACATAAAACTTTATAAATCGCCAAAACGCATTGTGGATAAGGCTTATAGCCCTGTTAGGAGTCCAAAATAAGCGAACGGACAGCCCTTACACAGAATACTCATGTTTTGACTGTCCGCCATGCGCGACCCACAATGGTCACGCCAACCAAGACTAACGCTCCTGCCACAACACCGATCAAGCCGTTCAGCAAGGTTGGGATAACACCTCCCAAGACCAAACCGATGCTAGGGAGGGTCCCGGCGTCGTGTTCCAGCCCGTGGATCCATTCAGAGATAACGGGTATGCCGTGGGTCAGGATACCTCCTCCCACAATAAACATGGCAGCCGTACCAGCGATGGATAGACCCTTCATCAGGTAAGGGGCCGCGCGCAAAATAGATGTACCGATACGGCGCTGAATTTTGCTCAGAGAATGGTCACCTTTTCTCTTGCTCAGGTAAAGTCCCGCGTCATCTAGCTTGACGATTCCGGCAACGATGCCATAGACCCCGGCTGTCATAATGATTCCGATTCCCGACAGCACGGCCACTTGCACCCCAAACGATGCTGTTGCTACCGTTCCCAGCGTGATGGCAATGATTTCAGCGGAGAGGACGAAGTCAGTACGAATCGCTCCCTCGATTTTGTCTTTCTCGTAGGCAGCCAGATCGACAGCGGGGTTGGCCACAGCTTCTAACAGTTCGGAGTGATCCGCTTCTTCTTCATGCTTGCTATGCATAAACTTGTGGGCGAGCTTCTCAAAACCTTCGTAGCAGAGAAAAGCCCCGCCCATCATCAGGAGCGGTGTCACCGCCCAGGGAATCAATGCACTGATCGCTAAGGCCGTCGGCACTAAAATGAGCTTGTTTCTGAGGGAGCCTTTGGCCACCGCCCAGACCACAGGTAGTTCGCGTTCAGCCTGGACGCCAGCCACCTGTTGGGCGTTGAGGGCAAGGTCATCTCCCAAGACTCCTGCCGTCTTTGCCGCAGCGACTTTGGTCAATACGGACACGTCGTCCAGCATGGATGCGATGTCATCAATGAGGGCTAAAAGGCTGGTTCCGGCCATTAATGTCTTCCCTTTTTATGGAGTAAGCGTTTGTAGAGCTTCGGGTTCAAAGGCCCGGTCTTCATTGAAAAGCCAGCAGGTTAAATCCTCAGAAACTCCTTTTTCGATGGCCACAATGATGTGGGAATAGCCAGAAAAAGTAGCTGTATCCACATCGAATTGAGAAGGACGGGCTGGATGGTCAGGATGGGAATGATAGTTACCGATGATATCGAGATTCTTCTCACGGGCATACTTCTGGCCTTCTAGATAGTCCTGGGGACTGATCAAAAATCGTCGTTCCGAGCCTTGGGCATCAGCGCCGATGCTTTCTTTAACTTCCAACTCCCCATCCCAACTATTGTCCACTCGCCACAATTCATGAACCGTTTTATCGTCTCCTTTAAAAGTACCCAGCAGCAGCCCACAGCACTCTCTGGGATAGGTCTGTTCTCCGTGCTTACGGATAGCTTTTAGATGGCTGGTCTGAAGATAGAGGGTCATAGTCCGTCGCTTTCGTTGAATCGCTACGAATATAAGTTAAGCACTTACGATACTAACTTCCGCCCACCAAGACATTTCGAATGCGGAGACTTGGGCCTGCGCAGCCCACAGGTAAGCCATTCTGCCCACCCTTGCCACAACCGCCCGATTCATCCCAGTAGAAATCATTGCCAAGACCTTCGATGTCTGACAGGGTTTGGAACACATTGCCCGATAGATTTACATCCCTTACCTGTTCACACAATTGGCCATTACGGACCATCCAGGCTTCTCCCGCCGCAAAGGTGAACATCTCGCCATTGGTCATACCCCCCAACCAATTGCGGCAGTAGAGTCCTTCTTTCAGGTCACTCAAGAGAGATTCTATAGAACTGTCTCCCCGTTCAATCCAGGTATTGGTCATCCGCACAATCGGCGTGTGGTGATAATCCAGAGCACGGGCATTGCCCGTAGGGGCCTCGCCAAGTTTGCCTGCGGTTTCCCGAGAATGCAGTCTGCCCACCAGTTCGCCTTCATGAATCAGGGTCGTCGTTGTCGCCGGAACCCCTTCGTCATCGTAGCGGTAAGACCCCCGATGGCCCGTCGGCAAAGCACCATCTTTAATGGTCAAAGTTTTAGGCCCAAATCGACGGCCCAGGGTCATCACTTCCAGCAAGTCAGGATTTTCATAGGCCATATCCGCTTCTGAAAGATGTCCAAAGGCTTCATGGACAAAAAGTCCAGAGAGAATCGGGTCAATCACTACGGTGTAGTTGCCACCCACGGCAGGAGACAACGATAGAGCCGTGACGGCTCGTTCTGCGGCTCCCTTCACCCGTTCATCCAGTCCTTCCAGGTCTTCATAGCCTTGACGAGAACCATGGGTTTCTCGGCCTGTTTGTACGGTCCCTCCGTCGCGGGCCGTGGCCGAAAACCGCATTTCCAAATCCACCCACTCTTGCTCGATAAAGGTTCCCTCAGAGGTGGCAAGGGTCACATGCTGATAGGTGTCACCATAACGCACCACAGTTGAAGTGATCCGGGGATCATAGTGGCGCAAAAGTTCATTATAGTGATGGGCCAAAGCTTTTTTGCGAGAAAGCGGAATCCTACGCGGGTCCGCACCCTTTAGCCCTAACGCCACTTGGTCCACGATCGGCTCTACGGGAGCTAGTTCTGTCACCTCAGTTCCAGTCAATCGGGCACTGGTAATCGCTTCTAGAAGCCGTTCTTCCAACTTGTCCAGACGGTTAAAACTGGCAAATCCCCAAGCGCCTTTGTGACAGACCCGCACATTTCCCCCCACGGACAGAGATTGGCTGAGGGTATCGAGGATTTCTCCTCTTAGAACAATATCGGTTCCTTCCGACTGTTCTAAGCGAATCTGGATGAAATCTGCTTGATGACGGTGTTTTTGGATCAGGCTTTGCAGGTCTAGGGCCATAGGAGTAAACCACAAGGTACTTCTAGCCTAACGCCTGGGATATCAGGAATCGCAAGGAGCCGCTGCTAAACCTATGCATCAAACCTCTTGCGGAATTAGGTTGAAAACCGTTAGCTCAGGGGGACAGAAGAACGAAAGACTTTTGAAGCGGCCTAAACCGGAATTGACATAAAGACGGGAGCTATCGGGGCGGTTATAGAATCCGGCCCAAGCGCCATGGCCTGTTACCCGATAACTTCTGATTTGGTTGAGGCGACGGTTAATACCGGGCACATCTTGGACCCATGCTCGGAGGGCAGGCTCATAGTGGAGTAAAGGCACAAAACCAAAAAGATTCACCTGTCCGCCGTGGGTATGACCGGAAATTTGAAGGTTTACCGGGTCGTCGTAATACCAGAACGTATCAGGCTGATGGGCCATTAAAATTTTGCCCATGCCCTTGGGAATACTGGCTAAGGTTTCCTTGGGATAGTGGGGACCAAACGACAAATCTCCCACCCCCGCCAAAGCCATGCCATGCACCGTAGTCCATTTATTTTCTAAATTCGCCAATCCCTGGGCCTGCAGGGCCTTGCGCATCACTCTTTCATAGGTATAGTCATGGTTACCCATTACCGTGTAGATGCCTTCCTTAGCTTCTAGACTGCCTAGCCAAGCCATAGCATCATGCACAGGATCTCTCGGCCCCGAGATGAAATCTCCCGTAGCCAAAATCAGGTCTGCCTGTTCTTCTTTAATCTGTTGGGAAACCTTACTTCTTAGCTTTTCGGAAAAAGATCCCAAGCGGTCAAAATGGAAATCGCTAATCTGAAGAGCCTTCAAATTTTTCTGTAATCCAGGCACAGGGACATCGTAACGACGTACCACCAGGTTGTTCTTGTCATAGCCAAACGCAGGAAAAGCAATCGTAGTCCCTGCTAGGACCGTAGCCCGTGTAAGAAAATCACGCCTGTTCATAGCCTACTCACACCTGGATGGCATTTCATAATTGTAGCTTTGGATTAGGGTACCCATGGGCAGTCTGAACTATGACTTAAGTAGAGGAATTTAATAACAAGCGGACCGCGTATTTCAGCTAGGTAGGCATGTTAGGATCGCCCGATAGAAAATAGGACTCCCCTGTCCTAAACTTTTGTTCCAGTTGGAAGTATATAGAAACCTATGGAAAACCTGAGTCTCATCGGTCAGCAGATGTCCCAACTGACGGGTGTCCGCGCCATTATGAAAGACATCATCGAGACCTTGCGGTCTGGGGAGAATGCCTCTTGGATAGATTTGAGCGCGGGTAATCCCGTGATTTTGCCAGAGGTAGCCCAGCTTTGGCGCGAACAAGCCCAGAAGATTATAGATAGCCCTGACTTTGGTCCGATCATTGCTCGTTATGGCTCCTCGCAAGGCTATGAGCCCATGATTGAGGCGATGGTGTCATTTTTCAATCAGCGCTACAACTTGTCTTTGGGCCCAGAAAATGTGCTGATTACTCCCGGCTCCCAATCCATTTATTTCTTTGCCGCCAATAGTTTTGCTGGACCGATGGCGGGAGGCGGGATGAAGCAAGTCCTATTGCCTCTATCCCCTGACTATACCGGTTATGGCGGGGTAGCCTTGACGCCAGATTCCGTCCGGGCCATCAAACCTTTCATCGAGAAAACCTCTGCTCACCGCTTTAAGTATCGCCCTGATTTTTCCCAGTTAACCCTAGATGAATCGATAGGCTGCATCATTTTCTCCCGGCCTTCTAATCCCACAGGCAATGTATTGACGGATGAGGAAGTCCAAAAAATTGCGGATTTAGCCGCTGTTTATGATATTCCAGTCCTCGTTGATTCTGCCTATGCACCGCCCTTCCCCGCCTTAAACTATGTGCCGATGGAGCCGAACTTCTCCCCCAATGTCCTCCATTGCCTTTCCCTTTCCAAAGCTGGTTTGCCCGGTGAACGCTTAGGTGTCGTGATTGGGGATGCCAAATACATCAACATTTTGCAATCCTTCCAAACCAATGCCTGCGTCCATTCAAGCCGTTTTGGACAAGCGATTGCTGCTCCTACGATTCGCTCTGGAGCGCTAGCAGAGATTGCCCAGGAGGTGATTAGCCCTCACTACGGGGAGAAGTTTAAGGTCATCACATCAGCCTTTTTCCGGTATTGCCCTGATGCTGTCCCCTGGTATTTGCATGAAACCGAAGGAGGCATTTTCGCCTGGTTATGGTTAGAAAATCTCCCAATTACCGATGTCGAACTCTATCAACGGCTCAAAAAATCGGGCGTTATTGTCGTTCCCGGAAGCTCTTTCTTCCCTGGCCTGCGCGAAGACTGGAAACACAAACATGAGTGTGTTCGCATCAGCTTAACGGCTACGCCCAAAGAACTTGAAGAGGGGGTTCGTAGGATTGCAGAAGTGATTGCCCAAGTTTATCAGGAACAGGCTGAGGCATGATAGGGTCATCCTCTTTATGCTTTGAATAAAAATATATGCCATCTTTAAACTTCGCTAAGGGGGGCCTCGTGCTCCTCCTCGTGCTTGGGCTTAGTGTCGCTGCTCATGCAGAGCCGAAAACCCTGAAATTTGAACAGTCCACGGCTGCCTATAAGAGCCGAGATTCCCTCAGTGCCTGGACGGGAACCACTAAAGACGTGAATGGAAGCGTGACCTATGACAGCCAAACCGGAGAATTTCTCAAAGGAGAAGTACAAATTGGTTTAGCTTCCATTGATTCTGGGAATGGGGTGCGGGATGCGCGCATGCGCAATGAATTTCTGCAAACCGATAAATTTCCCACCGCCCTCTTGGTTGTCAAAAAGATTGAGAATTTTCCTAAATTTTCTGACTGGAAACAGTGGGGAAATCGGCAAAAGGGAAAATTGATCGGGGATTTAACGATTAAAAACATCACCAAACCCGTGACCTTTGATGCAGAAGCTATTTATACCGGAAAAGAACTCAAAATTACGGGAACGAGTAAAGTCAAGATGACCGACTATGGCATCACTCCTCCTAGTATTTTCCTGGTAACGGTGGAAGATACTTTAGGTTTGGAATTCGATGCCTTAGCCAAACCGATGCCTTAATGGAAACCTATGAGCAGCCTTATCCAGTGGTATCCAGGGCATATTGCCAAAGCCCGTAAAGGGCTCCAGGAGCAACTTAAAAATGTAGACCTGGTATTTGAGGTGCTAGATGCCCGGATTCCTCGCGCCTCACGCCACCAGGAAATCCATCAGCTCATCGGAGCACGCAAGTCAGTCCTAGTCCTCAATAAAATGGATACCATTCCTCAAAGCATTCTCAGACAGTGGCAACGAGCCTTTGAAGCTGAAGGTTCCCAGGTCTGTGTCACCGATGCTCAGAAAGGCAAAGGGATGCGAGATCTTTTAAACGCAGCTCAGAAGGCAGCTCAAGCCGTAAATGAGCGTCGGCTCAAACGGGGGATGAATCCAAGACCCTTGAGGGCAGCAGTGATTGGTTTTCCGAATGTGGGCAAATCTGCCCTGATCAATCGTCTGGTGGGCAAGCGGGCGGTGGCCAGTGCTTCTAAGCCTGGAGTAACCCGCCAGCTACGCTGGGTGCGCATTCTAGACCATCTGGAGCTCCTGGATAGTCCTGGCATTCTGCCGCCTCGTATCGAAGACCAGGAAGCAGCCGTGAAGCTCGCTATTTGCGATGACATCGGACAAGCGGCCTATCAAGAAGAGCAAGTAGCGATCGAAGCGATCAAGATTTTTCAAACGATCGTGCCTGGACGATTAGCGGAGCGCTATGCTCTATCGTTCACAGATACTACAGATACGGAAACAACGCTTACCGCCGAAGCATGGTTAGACCAGCTCGCTAAGAGAAGATTTGGAGGTTCTGGGGAAAAGACCGCCCGAGCGATTTTGCAAGACTTTCGGAAAGGTCTATTGGGAGCGATTGCCCTGGAAGTGCCCTTAGACATAGGAAAAAGCCCCCAGGCGGGGGCTATAGAGAACTAATGAACTAAGGATTACGACATCTCTAGTCTTGGGCAGGCCGTGGAATGGAGGGCTGCTTCGTAGAAGAAGAGAAAGAGCTTCCTTCCTCTGCGAAAGAGTAGCCACCGACTAAGCCCGTGTAACTCTCTTCTCCATGCTCGTTGATATCCAATCCTTCTTGCTCCGCCTTCTCGCTGGGACGCAGGCCCATCGTGAACTTCAGCGCATACATAAGCACCGAAGTACCCACCACCGCGATGGCAATCGTACCGCCCACACTGATGATTTGTATCCATACTTGGGTGAACCCACCCCCATAGGCCAAACCTTCATTCGCTACTGCCGGGTTAACTGCCTTGGTGCAGAACACTCCCGTCAAAATAGCTCCTGATAAACCACCCATCCCATGGCACCCAAACACGTCCAGGGAATCGTCATACTGCAGCTTGGCCCGCAACTGAACCATCCCGTAGCTGATAATCGCCGCTATCCCTCCAATCGCAATCGACCCTAAGGGGGTTACGAAACCGGCCGCTGGCGTAATCGCTACTAGACCGACCACCGCACCCGTCGCGCCCCCAACTGCGGTCGGCTTATTGAAGATAGTTTCAATCAACAGCCAGGTGGCCATCGCTGCTGCCGTTGCCGTATTCGTCGCCACAAACGCGGCTGCCGCCAACCCATTGGCAGCTCCAGCAGAACCGGCATTGAACCCGAACCAACCGAACCAGAGTAAACCGGCACCCAACATCACAAAAGGCACATTGTGCGGAGGCATCGGCTGGTCCGGATAACCCTTGCGACGCCCGAGAATCAGGGCAGCCACCAGCGCTGAGACCCCAGCACTAATGTGTACCACCGTTCCCCCCGCAAAGTCCAAGCCACCCAAAGTACCTACCCAACCGCCAGGGATGAGTTTGCCAGCCGTATCGGTGGTGAAGCTCCAGACCCAGTGTGCTATCGGGGCATAGACCACTGCCGACCAGAGCATGATGAACACGACATAGGTTTTGAACTTCATCCGGTCGATGATAGCGCCGGAAATCAGGGCTGGCGTAATCACGGCGAACATGGCCTGGAAGACCATGAAGGCCAGATGGGGCACGGTGCTCATATAGAGTGGGCTAGGCTCTTGGCCTACGCCATTCAGGCCTAACCATTGGAGCCCTCCTAACCACTGGGAACCGGGAGCAAAAGCGAGAGAATAACCAAAAAGAACCCACTCGAGGCCGACCACGGCAAGGGCGACATAACTCATCATCAGAGCATTTAAAGAGTTTTTAGTCCGCACCAATCCTCCGTAGAAGAAGGCTAAGCCGGGGGTCATTAAAAGAACCAACGCCGCAGAGACTAAAATCCAAGCGGTATCGCCGCTGTTGACGGTTGGGGCAGCGTCCCCCTGAGCAAAAGCAGGAACTGCTGAGGCTGCAGCCAAAGCGATAGCCAACAATCCAGTTTTCAATTTTTCACGCATGAAGGGGTATACTCCTTAGCTCAAGTAATTCAGTGTGAGGAAAGTGCAGGCCAGCGCCTACAAGAATTAACCCAAGAGTGAACAATATGGTGAGGTTAAGTTGTATCAATGGCTACGATTTTATATGTATAGCCCAATACATTTATGAGATCTTCTTATAGGAACATGCAAAGTTTGATTATTTCCCGTAATCATACTGATATGCAATCTGTATAGCTTTACGCAATTAAGCCTTCGCAAAGGCTAGGATTTATGCCCTAAATTTACATAGAGCTATAATTTAGAGCCAATTTCTCAAAGCTCCGCCACTACGATGAACAGTCTATGGTCAAAATTGCGGGGACAGGCCGTCGCCACTGAATTATTACAAGCCAGCCTAAAGCAGGGACGGATTGCTCCAGGCTATCTATTTGCCGGACCTCAAGGGGTGGGCAAGTCTTTAGCCGCTCGTATATTTGCCGCAGAACTTTTAGAGACAACCCATCGGTTCCAAAGAATAGAAGAAGGAAATCACCCGGATCTGCTTTGGATAGAACCGACTTATAAAAAAGGCAATCAACTCTTCACCCGTGCTCAAGCTCCGGCAGAAGGGATTTCTTTGCGTTCTATGCCCCAGGTTCGCTTAGAACAAGTGCGAGCCATCGCCCATACCCTCAATCGCCCTCCCGTAGAAGCCTCTCGCCAGGTAGTGGTCGTTGAAGGCGCAGAAACGATGGCGGAAGCTGCTGCCAATGGTTTTCTCAAAACTTTGGAAGAGCCTGGGCATGCCGTGATTATTCTCCTTGTGCCAAACATTCATCATGTGTTGAGTACGATTGTTTCTCGCTGCCAGCGCATCCCTTTTTATCGGTTAAGTGACACTTTGCTGTTGGAAATTCTGGAATATTCTTCTTGCCCTTCCGAGATTTTGGCGATGGCCCAAGGATCCGTAGGCCAAGCCCAAGCGCTACTCCAAGGCTTAGAATCGATGCCCCCGATGCTCTTGGAAGATTTAAAATCCTGGCCGACAGACCCGATTAAGGCCCTTACCCTAGCCCGGACCATAGACAAACATCTAGACGCTAACCAACAACTATGGCTAGTGGACTACCTCCAACAGCACGCTTGGAAGCAGGGCCATACCCAGGTTTTAAAAACTTTAGAGCAGGTACGCTTTCAACTCGGTCGCTTCATCCCGCCCCGCTTGGTTTGGGAAGTTGCTCTACTCAAACATTAAAGATATCGGGGTGACAGGATTTGAACCTGCGACCTATTGCTCCCAAAGCAACCGCGCTACCAAGCTGCGCTACACCCCGAATTATTCACTGAGCATTTATTACTTTACCGTAAGCCAAGGACCATCCAAACAGGACTTCTGAATCTCAGCTCCTAGAGCGGATAATGAATATTTCTATAAAAACTATCACAATGAACATGTTTTTATAGAAAAATCAGGCATACTAACTAAATAGACGCATACGCTACTAAACGCTTAATGAATGTTCGAGTATGTCTTTTAGACAAAAATTACTTGAATTCCAGTTCTTCTATTGAAGTTTTTTATAAAGGCGACAGTAGGAGATTTGAATTGGACTCTTTGGGGCTTTTACAAGCTGTAGCGTACGCTATGAGCTTTGGACGCCCCATTACGTTTTGGGCAGGCTCTCGTGCCGTCGAAAGCGTGGATGGATTTGAAACCTTAGTTAAGGGACGGTCACTATGTATTCATTAAATTCTTCTCAACCAGAAATTTCCTCATCTCCAGTAGAGGTGCTATATGGCCCCTGGCATGGTCAACGAGGGCTGATTCGAGCAATTTTGAGCCCGTACGAATGGCTAGTCAGCCTGGATGAGGAGGATGACCATGGAGAAGTGCTTTTAGCCCTTGAGAAGAACCAGTTCAGAACTCTTTGAGCGGAGGGGTTGTCAACGCTCTATAACTCTATATAAAGGTAAGAACCCTAGTATAGAGATGATTTTGGTTTGATTCCATCACCGTCCACCACCCATATTCAAGAAGAAACTTTCAGGCTCCTGCAATGGAATCGTTTATGTGAGCAGGTTGCTACCTTTGCGATGACAAAAGCAGGCAAGCGCAGGCTGGAGATCCTGAGACCTGCGGCAACCCTATTGGAAGCTCAACGCGCCCTCCACCAAACCGGAGAAGTGATGGCCCTGGAAGAAATTCATCCAGAAGGTTTACCCTTGGCTGGAGTTCGAGATATAGCGCCTTCTCTACAGCGGGCTGCCATAGGAGGACGACTGGAAGGCAGTGAACTTTTGGATATTGCCAGTACCCTGGGGGCCGCCCGCCAAGCCAGAAAATTGATTGACCAGCAGGAAACGCTCGCAGTACCTGAACTACAGAGCCTGGTGGAGACGCTGCGTTCTTTTCCAGACCTGGAACAACGGATCTATCAGGATATTGATGACCAAGGGGGGGTGGCAGACCGGGCCAGCGCAAAGCTCTCCGAAGCACGCTCCCAACAGCAGCGGGTCCGGGGAGTCATTCAGCAGACTCTCCAATCCCTACTTCAGCGCAGACCCAACTGTTTTCAGGAAGCGTTGATCACCATGCGGGAAGAGCGGTTTGTCCTGCCTGTCAAGGTGACCCACCGCGACCAAGTGCCGGGCATTCTGCACGATACCTCGGCCAGTGGTCAGACGCTTTATATCGAGCCGATGGTGGCGGTGGAGCAACACAATCGGCTCCGGGAATATGAGCGGCAGGAAGCCCAAGAAGTAGACCGGATTCTCTACGAGCTTTCTTCCCTGGTGGCTCAGGAGTCAGAGGACTTGGGCTATACCGTAGAAGTCCTGGCTATCCTCGACAGTGCCTTGGCCCGTGCCCGCTATGCTGTTTGGCTCAAAGCCGTGGAGCCTACCCTGGTGCGCGACGATTCGGGGACACTCCGCTTAATTCGAACCCGTCATCCTTTGTTGGTATGGCAGAATCGCCAGGAGGGAGGATATCCTGTTGTCCCGGTAGACCTGCGGGTAGAAACTCCGATCAAAGCCGTGGTGATCACCGGACCCAACACAGGGGGCAAAACTTTAACCCTCAAAACCCTAGGCTTGGTCTGTCTGATGGCCCGTGCCGGTCTTTTCATTCCCTGCCAGGATCCTGCGCTGGTGCCCTGGTTTAGCGAGGTCTTAGCGGACATTGGCGATGAACAGAGCATTGAACAAAATTTATCCACCTTCTCAGGCCATATCCGCCGGATTATCCGGGTCCTGGAGGCGGCAGGTCCTCAGTCTCTCGTCTTATTGGACGAAGTAGGCGCTGGGACAGACCCAGAAGAAGGGGCTTCTCTCGCTAGATCCCTGCTGCAAACCTTGGTAGACCGCGTCGGTTTAACGGTAGTCACCACCCACTATGGAGAACTCAAAACCCTGAAGTACGAAGATGACCGCTTCGAAAATGCTTCTGTGGAATTTGATGAGACTACCCTGGCTCCCACCTATCGGCTTTTGTGGGGCATCCCTGGGCGTTCCAATGCCTTGACGATTGCCCGCAGGCTCGGCCTGGAGGCTGAAATTGTCGATCGGGCCAAAAGCACGATTAA
>JBAUTB010000172.1:0-12735 GCA_049582005.1 Gloeobacterales cyanobacterium
ATCTGGTTTTTGCACGGTGCCCGAGATGGGCAATATCATGCTTTCCGAGACGAGGTTTTGAACATGGCGGAACAGAACCCCAACCTACAGGTTCATTTTGCCTACAGTCGCCCCCGCCCTGAAGATATAGGCCGATTCCAAAGCACAGGCTATGTGGATACGGCTCTGATTCAAACCTTAGTGGGTCGAGATGCAGAGTTTTTTCTATGCGGTTCACCGCCTTTTTTGCAATCGATTAGGGAAGGACTTCAGGCCTGGGGAGTGCCTGAACATCGAGTTTTCTTTGAATCGTTCATGAAGGCACGTACTGTTCCGTCTGAAACCAGCGCTCCTGCTCCCGCAGGAGGTGAAGCCTCTGAAATTGTTTTTACCCAGTCTGGCAAAACCCTGACCTGGCAGGCTGAATATGACAGCATTTTGGAATTTGCCGAAGCGAACGATCTGGAGCCTGCCTACAGTTGTCGTCAGGGCATCTGTGGGACTTGTATGTGCAAGATCCTTGAAGGGGAGGTTGCTTATCAAACCGAACCTACGGCTGCGATCGCAGAGAGGTCGGTACTGATCTGCATTTCTAAGCCCAAAACTGCACGCGTTGTTCTCGAACTATAAACACGCTCACTCAAACCACAACACATACATTCCCCAAGGAGACCGTATGTCCGAACGCTACGACATCATTATTATCGGGACGGGAGCTGGAGGTGGCACGTTGGCCTATAAATTAGCGTCCAGCGACAAAAAAATCCTGATATTGGAGCGGGGACCATTTCTCCCCAGAGAGAAAGCCAATTGGGACACCGTGGAAGTTGTCCAAAAGGATCGTTACCACACGACGGAAGTTTGGACCGATGCCCAAGGGGAAGACCTTCATCCGGGAGTCGGCTACTTTGTGGGGGGCAATACCAAAGTCTACGGTGGGGCCTTATTCCGCTGGCGAGAACGAGATTTTGAACAAGTCGTTCATAAAGGCGGCATTTCGCCGGAATGGCCTCTGAAATATCGTGATTTTGAGCCCTATTACACCCAGGCCGAAAAGCTGTACGAAGTCCACGGTCAGCACGGCCTTGACCCGACGGAACCGGCGGCTAGCGAAAACTATCCCTTTGCTCCCATTGCCCATGAGCCGCGCATTCAAGAAATTCACAATGAACTGCAAGGGAAGGGGTTTCACCCATTTTATTTACCCCTCGCCATTAAGCTGAACGAAGTCAATCGTCGCTTGAGTGCCTGCATTCGATGTAACACCTGCGACGGTTTCCCTTGTGTGGTCGATGCCAAAGCCGATGCCGATATTAATTGTGTACGTCCGGCAGAAACCTATAACAATCTCACCCTGATCACGGAGGCCAAGGTTCTCCGGTTACTGACCAGTGCGTCCGGTCGTGAGGTCACTGCTGTGGAGGCTGAAGTAGCAGGGGAGCTATGCCAATTCTCTGGCGATATTGTGGTGGTGGCCTGTGGTGCCATCAACTCCGCTGCGCTGCTCTTGCGTTCGGCAAACGATCAATACCCCCATGGATTGGCGAACAGTTCCGATCAGGTTGGCCGAAATCTCATGAAGCATCAGAACGGAGCCATCATCGGCATCAGTAAGAAACCCAATCCTACGGTTTTTCAGAAGACGATGGCGCTGAATGACTTTTACTGGGGCGAGGAGGAATTCAATTATCCCATGGGCCATGTGCAGTTACTCGGCAAGGTCAATGCCGACATGATTGCCATGGAGTCGCCTTCGATCGCTGGAATCTCTTTTCAGGAAAAGCATGCTTTCACTGCGATGGCAAATCATTCAATTGATTGGTGGCTGACCGCCGAAGATCTGCCCAACCCCAATAATCGGGTTCGATTAAGAGGCGAAACGATTCAGCTTGACTACACCGAAAACAATACTGAAGCCTATGATCGTCTGCTTAATCGATGGATTCAGGTGCTGAAATCGATTGACTGTGGCGATCGGATTGTGCCCTGCTCTTTCTATTTTCGGAAGAAGCTTCCGTTACAGGGCGTGGCCCATCAATGCGGCACCTGCCGATTTGGCGAAGATCCCACTACATCGGTGCTTGATTTGAACTGCCGCACCCATGATGTTGATAACCTCTACGTCGTCGATGGCAGCTTCTTTCGTTCCAGCGCTGCGGTCAACCCCACCCTAACAATCATTGCCAATGCCCTGCGCGTGGGGGATCATCTCCTTGAGCGGATGAAATAGACTGGCTCAAAACCCGCACCCATCCAAAGATTCAAAACTTATGGGTAATGTGTGCATCGCTAACATGGTTACCAGTTCAAGCATGGTAGAGTTCCCCAATTTCGTGGGGAGCTTTTCTCGGCTGCGCCTGCCGGACACATGGATCCAATGGTCAAAATGCGCTTGGGTCGGGTGCACTTTTATCAGAAAACGGGTAATTTCAGCCTCCCTCGCCGTTCATGGCTCGCTTGGGCAGTCACACTGGCAAACAGGGGAAGCGCTAGTAGCCTCAACCCCCACATGGGAAAAGGTTAGGCCGAACTATGCCCTGTCTAAAAAGCGAATACGAGACGTTGTTTACCTACGGGAGAATTAACAAGCCAAAATGGGTCTGGTCGTTGTAAACCATGTTAGCGATTCACACATGAAACTGACAGATAACGCGCGTAGGATAAATGAACCCAAGTCTTTGTCAGTCCGCTTCGAGCAAGTTATTATACGGCTTGTTAGTTTCACCACAGCCGATTTATTCCGTACGCATCAAATTTGACATCAATGGATAGAACTGGAATATCCTCAACTTTACTTTGAGCAATTATGAGTCGATCAAAAGGATCTTTATGAGTTGAATCAGGAAAAGACAAATTAGCTACTTCGCACATATGCTCCACAGAGATGTTAAGCACATTAATTCTGTTTATCTGAAGTAGTCGAGGAATTAATGTTTCATATGGCTCCACCAATGTGAGTCGCCCACTACTATATTTAATAGCAATCTCCCAAAGACTTGCTGTGCTTAAATACTGAATATTCTCACGATTGTCTATGTATGCTTTGGCGTTATCACTGAGCCGAGAATCTCCAGCCATGTACCAGAGAAACGCATGAGTGTCAAGCAATATTTCCACTAAATATACTCGCTAAACTCCTCAAGGGGCTCGTCAAAGTTAGGGGGTATAACAATTAGACCGCGCGCACAACCAAACCCACTTTCAGGTCTTGCCTCACCCTCTACAACCTGTTCAACAGAATGGGTAGACACAATACTACCGTCATGTCCATGAATTACAATTCCTGCACTTTGCTTATGACTAATCTCACGAGCGAATTCCACAGCATCTCCCTTTGTTGAAAAGACTTTAATCGCCTCAGCTGTGCCGTCCATCTTCACAGCCCATCCTCCATCTGGTTTAGGAACAACATGATGTACTCGATAGGATTTTGCCTGGGCTTTCTCTTTTTTTGTCATAGAGATTAAACAAATCTGGCTTGTGGTGATATCTATTCTAACCGGGGATTTTCCATGTAGTGAGTACTTAAAGGCTAAAGATACAGCACGCTCAATCTTTTTGCCCTTGTCCTGGATTCCCACCCAGGCAGGAACGGCTGAGCAAGCGAAATTACTGAACAAGTCTTCAAAAAACTTCTTTCACATGTGTCAAAAGATCTCCAGGACGGGCAAACCAATGGTTCGCTCCAGCGTTGAGTAGTTGCTCTTTTTTATGGACACCCCAGCCCGCCCCCCAAGCAGGAACGCCCGCCCGGAGCGCCATCTCCATGTCATATTCGGTGTCTCCAATCATCACCGCTTGCTCTGGAGTGAGTCCGTAGTGTTGCAAAGCTAACTGAATGGATTCCGGATGAGGCTTGGGGTTTGTCACAGAGGCAGGAGAAATAATCGGGTCAAAATAGTCCAGCCAATCCAGGCCCGTCAGGACACGAGATAGCCCTTCATAACCTTTGCTCGAAGCAATAGCGAGCGCTGTTCTAGGCGTCAAAAAGTTTATGAGTTCAGGAATTCCTGCAAAGGGATTACTATGGGCCATCCCCACCTGACGGTAGAAATTACGATAGGTCTCCACTCCATACTCCACTTCCTGCTGACGTTCTGGCGGTAAGAGTTTAGCTAACTGCACCGACAACGGAATCCCAATCATCTGTCGCCATTGTTCAACCGTTTCCTGAGGCAGCGCTAAGGCATCAACCGTTAGCTTAATACTCTCTAGAATGCCTGGCTCCGAATTGATCAGAGTACCATCAAAGTCAAAAATAATGAGTCGAATAGGTGTCATTAGCCGACTTAGCCCTCATATTCTGTAGTGATTTGAACGTCCAAGCTATCTCTATCCACCTGAATGGAAAGGATATTGGGACGACAACACACCTGACAGTCTTCCACATAAGACTGTTCAAAACCAGCACTCAAATCAACAAAAGTGGTACTATATTCTCCACAGTAGCCACATTGATATTCTGCGGTAGTTTCCATTAGGGAGTACTGCTGGGAATGCTACTAATCGGTTTAGCATTTTCTCCTTTAGGTTGGACAATAATCTTGGTGAACAGCTTGGGATCGAGAACTTTTTCTGCGATACGTTTGATAGCTGCTTGGTCAACTTTATCCACTAAGGAATTGAACCGTTCAGGGTAATCGCTACCCAAGCCATATTCTTCCTGTGCCAAAATAATATCGCCCAAGTCATCATTATTCAAAAACTCAAGCGGAAACTCATAAATTAAACTCCGTTTTGCATTGGCCAGCTCCACATCGGTTGGTCCTTCCATCCGAAAACGATTAATCTCCTTCAAGGTTTCATCTATAGCTTTCTCGGTATCCTTCGGATTGGTCTGCATCACGACAATGAAGGGCCCCGCTAGCTTTCCTGTAACGAAGGCCGAATAGACGCCATAGGTCAGCCCCAACTGGTCTCGTACCCGTTTGCCAAGACGACTGGACAGGGTATCTCCTCCCAAAATCTGATTAAGGACCTGGGCAGCATAGAAATCTGGGTCTTGTCGACTCAGACCAGGAGCTCCCAAAAAGACTTCTGTTTGTTGCTTGCCGGGCAGTTCAATCACACTTTCTTTCGGATTGGGCTGTGGCGTTGTAGCGGTTAGTTGAAGCGCTTTGCCTTGGGCTTTCCAGGTTCCCAGATATTCAGCAATCCAGCCTTTTACTTGAGCCGGCTCCACATCTCCCACGACCACCAAGGTCGCATTATCCGGTCGATAGTATTGCTGATGAAACTTCTTGAGATCCTGGGGGGTCAGCGATTGAATGCTTTCTGGCGTGGGCTGACTGTGGAAAGGATGATTTTTGGGAAATAGAGATTGGTAGAAGTTCCGACGGGCAACAGTCCCAGGGTCATCCAATTCTGCTTTGAGCCCCACCAGGGACCTAGCCTTTGTCCGCTTGAATTCATCCAAGGGGAAAGTGGGATTTCTCAAAACATCGGCACCGATCTTGAGGATCTTCTCCGTATCTTCTGACAGGGCCTCCGCAGAAAGCGAGGCTTTCTCCCGTCGGACCGAAGCGCCCAAACGTATTCCTTCATCATCCAAAAGACGAGCAATCTCGCTGGCCGATTTCGTTTTCGTTCCACTGGTCAAAAGTTCTGCCGTAAGACTGGATAATCCCGCCTTCACTTTTGGATCAAAACCACTGCCTGCATTCAGGTCTAACTGGACACTAACCGTGGGCGCAGAACGGTTGGGCAAAATTAAATAGGTTAAACCATTGGGCAGGATACCCCGTTCTGGCTTTGCGACTTGAGTATTGCTGGTTTTGGGCAGGGGAGGCAGATACTGAGCCAAGGTGGACGGATCGACAGGAGTACCGGGGCTGAAAGACTCGGGCTTACCAGGATTGACCGCATTCAGGCTGCCGCCCTGACTGGTAGGAATAAAATTCCCCACTGTGCGGTTAGTCGATACTAGATATTGCTGGGCGACCCGCAAGAGGTCTTCTCGGGTGACCTTACCGTAACGCTCCGATAGTTTGTCAATAACCCGCCAATCTCCGTAAATGGTCTCGAAATAACCGAGGGCATAGGCCTGATTCTCTATGCTGTCATTCCCAAGGAACGTAGTCACTCTAGCCGTTTCTTTGGCGCGGCGAAGCTCTTCTGGGGTTACTTTCTCTTTTTTGACTTGCTCCAGAACAGCATCCATTTTCTGTTGCAGCGTCTCTAAAGAGGTGCCACTATTCGGGATGGCCTCCAGGGTATACCAGCCAGGGTCTACCTGCGGAGAAATGCCCCCACTATAGGAAGCAGCAATCCCGGTTTCCACCAAGGCTTTATACATCCGGGAAGAATGCCCTACATTCAGCACGTTATCCAGTAGATCCAGCGCATAAATATCCGGGTCCGTAGACTTGGGAATGTGATAAAGCATCTGGAGCAGCGGGACGCTCCCTGGCTGTTTGACCGTGACCCTCCGCTCTTCGGTTTGGGGCGGTTCTTGGGGGAAACTGGTAGTCGGTTTCGCTCTGGCAGGAATTTGACCAAATGAAGCTTTCACTTTCTCCAGCGTCGCCTTGGGGTCCACATTCCCAACGATCACCAGCGTGGCATTATTGGGACCATAGTTCTGTTGGTAGAAGTCCTGAGCCATCTGCGGAGTGAACTTGACCACATCATCCCGATCGCCAATGGGCGTGTGCCGGTAGGGATGGGTGGTGAAAGCAGTCTCTTGAATTTTGTCGGAGAGAACAGAGTCAGGGCTGTTGCGGTCGCCATCCAGTTCTGAAAGTACCACTGTTTTTTCTGAAGCCAGTTGCTCTGGTCCTGCGACGGTATTCGCCATCCGGTCAGATTCCAGTTGCAACAGGGCATCCAGCTTGTCGGCTCCTGTAGTCGCATAGTAGGCTGTTGTGTCAAAGGTAGTAAAAGCGTTCGCTTGGGCTCCTAGCAAGTTAAAAAATTGGCCGAATTGTACAGGACGGGCCTTGGTCCCTTTAAACATCAAGTGCTCTAACTGGTGAGCCAATCCGGTCTCACCCTTCTTTTCATTGCGTGAACCGACCTTGTACCAGACATACATCGAAACGGCCGGTGCCGTACGAACCGGTTTAATCAGCACTTTGAGGCCATTATCCAGGATCGTTTCTTGAACTAAAGTGGCTTGTTTCGCGGGCATGGTCTGAGCTTGAACCGCCCGTCCAATATAGGGAAAGCCCCCTTGTCCTAGGGATAGGCTGGCAGCCAGCAGCGTAGCTACGGTGAGCTGGAAAATCGATTTTCTTGGCTTCATAAAGTTTTTGAAGAGAAAGCACAGGTCTATTCCAGGATGACTTGGGACGGGACGAACGGCAAGTTCAGGTTCCAAGAGATACACCCATGAGTTGCTTTTAACTCTCTATAGCCGAAAGAACAGCATTCTATTGCTCCTTGCAGGAATAAACTTGCTTTGAGCGGTCTATAAGATTCTTTGCGTAAGCAGCTTCGGCAGAGTGGACTGAGGTAGTCAGATGGGTAGCATAGGCTCAACGAGGAATTATCTAGGATGGTGGAACAATCAGAAGAATTTAGCTCAGGCTTGGAAGTGGACGTCTTAGCGGCTTCCTTACAGCTAGGGCTTCGAGAATCGAAAGACCTCTTGGAATTCCTCGCAAAAAAGCTAGAAGGCCCCTTGGCAGAACAAACAACCGTCCGCAGAGGTGGCTGGTTCCTCTCCAAAGACCACCCCGTGGAGGACATCACCCTTCGTTTTGATGAGTGCCAATACCAGATCAGTCGAGAACGGCAAGGTTTATGCACAGCCAAGGTCATGAAAGTAGTACGCGGGGTTGTCCTCAAAACGACCGAAGTCTCCGTCGAGGAATGGCTACAAAGCCTTGCCCAGGAGTTAGCCCATCAGGCCGAGCGGTCTAGTGCAACCCGGCAAGCCCTCAGCCGTTTTATCCTCGAATAGGAAATTATCATGCCTCTTTGGCTCTGGGAATCAGCAGATGAAAAGCAAGCGCGGGAGCGACGGGAAGGGGAGCAAAAAGCGAGTGTGGCGGCCCTCCAGGCCGGGAAGCTTCCCTTGCAAGCCCAGCGCAGACTCCAGGAACAACGCAAGCTTGGTAATAACTTTTTCATCAGTGACCTGACCTCTAGTGAGCATTTGCTGACCCAGGAAGCCGGTTATGAACCCATCGGCCAAGTCATGGGCAGCGCTTTTTACAAAGTCGCCTATCGCGGCTACTTCCAGGGAGCTTACAGCAATACAGGAGAACTGACCGTTTTGACCCATGCCCAGTTGGCGGCCCGAGAACTAGCGGTGCAACGACTGAGGCAGGAGGCCCAGATGTTGGGAGCCCACGGAGTGATTGGGGTGCACCTGAAGGCAGGAACCTATGACTGGAGTACGAATCTCGTCGAATTCACCGCCATCGGTACGGCCATTCGGGTCCCTGGCCGTAGGACCGACGATAAGCCCTTTACCAGTGACTTCAGTGGTCAGGAGTTTTGGAAACTGCATCAAGCCGGTTACTGGCCAAAGGAAATTGCTTTTGGCGTCTGTTCTTATTACGTTCATGGGGACTACCAGACCCGCTCCGTTCTAAACAACTTCTGGGGTAGTGGTTGGGCCAACCAGGAAATCACACAGTTCACGCAGGGGTTTCAGACAGCTCGTCATCTGGCTATAAGCCGCCTGACCCAAGATATCCAACGCGCCAAAGCCCAAGGGGCCGTGGGTATGCATATCGATATGGAGGTTGAGGATATCGAATACGAAGTAAACGACCGCACCTACCATGACCTCTTGGTTCAGTTCATCGCGGTCGGTACAGCCATTGTGCATGATCAGTTGTCCAGCCGTCCTCAAGCCGCTGCTCCCCTGACGTTCTACGACCTCAAAGACCGTACAACCTCTGCCTTAGAAATTAACAACATCGACGAGTAAACCTTGTAAGGAACTATCTATGCCTACCAACAATCAGCCCCCTCAACCTCCTATTCCGTCCGACCTTCCTATTCATGCGCGGGAACGATTGGCCGCTATGCGGGGACAGAAAGATCACCGTGCGCTTTTCACCAGTGACCTCTCGGTGAATGAATTCCTCTTGGTCAAAGAAGCAGGTTTTGAACCGGTTGGTATGGTCGTCGGTAGTTCCATCTATCACATTGGCTATCAGCAGAGCAGTTGGAGCAAGAACCAGGAAATGACGGTCCTTACCCAAGCTATGTATCATGCGCGGGAGTTAGCGATGACCCGCATGGAGGAAGAAGCGACAGCACTTGGTGCCGACGGTATCATCGGCGTACGCCTTAAAGTAAAAAATCTCAGCTGGGCCGATAACCTAGCCGAGTTCGTCGCCATTGGGACAGCCGTTGTCCCAGAGGACCGGACCATGAGCTACCGCACGGTCCACAACAAACCCTTCACCAGTGACCTCTCCGGACAAGATTTCTGGACTTTACTGAGAGCAGGCTATCGTCCCCTAGGCATGGTCATGGGCAACTGCGTCTATCACGTAGCTCATCAAAGTTTCGGACAATGGTTCAGCAGCGTTGGTCAAAACGTGGAGATGACCAACTTTACACAAGCACTCTACGATGCACGGGAACTGGCGATGGAGCGTATGCAAGCGGAGGCTACCCACCTACAAGCGGAAGGCATCGTCGGGGTCGATATCCACGAGGGCAGTTATGGCTGGAGTAGCCATGTCATCGAGTTTTTCACGGTAGGAACCGCTGTCATCGCCATGCGGGCCGACCATATCATTCCGGCTCCACAGCTAGTGCTGACGGTCAATGACTGAACACACCAATTTCCCTGACAAAGATCTCAAACTTCCAGCCACATCATAGGAAAAAGACTTTTGTATAACCATTAGTTTCTTTTAATAGCAATTCTTATGTCATTTGTGTTACAAAAGCAGCATGGATGCAAATAAAAAATCGAGTGTAAAAATGCCTGATGAAGATGAGCAGGTGAGTGCCCGAATAAACCTTATTTTTCTGCAAAAAAGGCTTCAAAAACCTCATATTACGAAAGATAAGGACGGCAGACTACACATCCGTTCCCATGAGCGCATCAGTGCGGTAACGGAAAGTAAAATTCGGACTGAGCTTGACAGCAAATTTGAGGCAGGATCTTTCTTCTTTGTTCGGACAACAAGCTGATGGACTGAGACGAACTCGAATAGCTCAGTGATGGGAATAGGTTCCGCTCCCATACATAAGTTCTCAGTACCCACTTCCTCCTCCCTGAAAGCCAGGGGGACAGTCTTTCAAGCCTCTATTTGTCTGACCCTTTTAAGTTAGGTCTTCTAGCTGCGATACGACAGAGATCCTTGGGAACCCTCAGCACATTGTCCTTGAGAAATGTTCATAAACCAGTGCCCGCTCTGTTTTCCTGTCTCTGAGGAAGATAGGAGCTGCTTTGGGAAACATTTTTATGGCTCATGGATTCATTGCTTCAATTCGACAGAGCCATAAACCAAAAGAACATTTTCTCTTTCTCTGGGTTATACCTGCTGTGTATCACTCTTTTTGGAGACTCTCGATGGAACTATCGGTAGCCGAAGCAGATTTGGCCATGCGCGTAGCCAATCTTGCTCTGGAATTAGAAGAGTTGCGGAGTAAATCCATCCGTTTAGGCTTGGAACTGGCCATTAATCCAAGTGCAGACCAAAATGATGATCGCCCAGTTCTCTCTCTACGTAAAGGCCAGGAAACGCTCTCTACCTGGGAATTTCTAGCCCAAAAATCTTAATTTCCTGGAGAATGCACTCTGGGATGTTGGGAAATAAGCTCTGTGCTCTTCAGAAAGTGCGGCGCATACAACATCAGCCCAAACAAAGCCAATATCCCGAGAAGTACCATGCCGAATAGGGCTACGACAGTTCGCTTTTGTTGCCATCAAAGGAGGGGCACGGGAGGGTCATACAATGGATTCATTTTGAGCAGCCTTTTCCATACCCGCTTCGCGATAGAGGTTGTAGTATTTACGGGTCTCATAGTCAGAGAGAATAACATAGGCCTGATAAACTTCCTCAAACCGTTCTCTTGAGATAGGGTCTGCAGCAAAATCTGGGTGATACTGACGGGCAAAGCGTTGATACGCCTGCCTTATTTCCTCTTTGCTGGTGTTGGGAGGAATATCCAAAACACTGTAGAAGTCTTTAGCCATGAGCTTTTGAATAGTTTATATAACAATTCTACCCAGCTATTCCTCTCTGTTCTATTATTTCTATTTCTAGATTTATCCAGCGAAGCAAACTTTCTATTGAATGCTTCTAAGAACCGTTACAGGCTGAAGTTTGCGGTTGTCACAATGGGCAATTCCCAGGAAGCTATCTTCTTCTTCCCAAACTTGAACATGGCCTGAATCTCCGGGCCAGAAGACTTTCTGACCACAGCACCAAAGTTCAGCTTGGTCACTCGTGAGATAGGCAACGGGCAGATGACTCAAAGCTACTTTTGGAGACAAAAGCGGAATCGGTTGGTCCCGCTCTAACAGGTCTTGAATTTGTTCCAGGTCAATCGCATGGTCTAGATGAAAACCTCCGCTCTGGCTTCGGACTAAGTAGGCCAGCGTACCGTAGCCGCCAAGTTGTTCTCCCAAATCACGGGCAATAGAACGAACATAGGTGCCAGAAGAGCACTCGATTTCTAGGTGCACTTTAGGGAAATCTCCTGGTTGCCACTGGAGAATATCTAGACGTTGAATCGAAACCATACGGGCTTCCGGTTGTACTTCGATGCCTGCTCTAGCCAATTCATAGAGTTTTTTGCCGTCTTTGCGCACAGCACTATAGCGTGGGGGAATCTGCTCGATCACGCCCAAGAAATTCTCTAAGATTCCTTCCACTGCATCTTCTGTAACATAAGGCATAGCTTTGCGCTGGAGTTCTTGGCCTTCTAGGTCATCCGTATCGGTGGCAATGCCCAGAACAATCGCCGCTTGGTAAACCTTATTCCCTTCCAGAAACCGCAACAGGCGTGTCATGGGGCCAATCGCCATCGGCAAGACGCCCACAGCAGCAGGATCTAAGGTGCCTCCATGTCCAACTCTGCGCTCTTTGAGCAACCTCCGTACTCTATTTACACAGTCATGGGAGGTCATTCCCGCAGACTTATTGAGGTTGAGAAACCCTTCCACAGAACTACTCGGATTAAATTAATAGGTCAAATTTGGTGCGGAACGGGGGACTTGAACCCCCAAGGGATTGCTCCCACATGAACCTGAATCATGCGCGTCTACCAATTCCGCCAGATCCGCGAGTGCTTTGGACAGCATCTCATTGTGTTGAAGTTCAGAGCGTTTGTCAATTGAAATCTTGAGGGTTTACATTTCCTCGGACAACCCTGCCCAATCTTCATGATTTGTTCTCTGGCTTATTTAGAGGGCTCTAGGTGCTCTCCTGAATCGCTATCGCTACGCCAGAGAGAGCCTGTAAACATAAAGTACAGAGCCAAGAGCATGGAGAAGCCTACACTCGCAGCCACATTGACGAACGCTAGGAGAAAGGCAAATAAATAAGCAGGTGGGCCCACAAGATATTGTCGATTGATACTGACCACAAGCGCCGGGTCCACATTTTTCCCCAATAATCTGTAATCATCCGAGGCGTACCGCCAAAGGAGGTTAAAGGCTAGGGCGATGCATAGGTAGGTTCCTGAGTAGACAACGGCGGCAACCTTGGCTTCGGGATGCTGAATATACTCCGCGAGGAGGGCTGTAGGAAAGGGCACGAAGGTCACAAACAGCAGTAAAAGACCATTCAGAAAAAGAAAGCGTTTGTCCACGCGCTTAATATAGGTAAACAAGAT
>JBAUTB010000173.1:0-2545 GCA_049582005.1 Gloeobacterales cyanobacterium
TCGCTCTGTAGCACTAAGCTGGGTGTAGCTCATAGGGATGTCCTTTTGTTGTGATAAACATCAGACTATCTCTATGAGTCCTTCAGCGAAAGACTTCTAGGTGTTGCACTTCAGATTTGAATTGGCGCAGAAAGAGTTGGAGGAGAGCAAGAGTATCAGAGGAATGGGGCATGAGTCTGGCAAAAGTACGGTATAGCTATACCGTACGAAATTTCTTTATTGTAGCCTTTTGACGTCAAGACTAGGCTGAAAATATCCACCTAATCATCCAAATAAGCGGAATAGGCTGAACTAATTAACTCTAAACAGCAGTTAGGTGGTGCTTAACCTGCTGACTAAAGGAGTTTGTTATGAACAACTTAGAGACAGAGTCGAATGTGATCTTGGCGTTAGAGCGTCAGTGGTGCCAAAAACTCCAAGAGAAGGATATTGATTGGATCGTGAACCTCTTCGCGGACCAAGGGCGTCAGTTCCCTCCAAATGCGGAGCCCGTGGTTGGCTCCCAGGCGTTGCGCACCGCTTGGGAAGCGATGGCGAACACGGAAGGACTTGAGATTTCTTGGGAGCCTGCCGAGGCCCATGTCTCCACCTCGGGTGATATGGCTTACGACTTTGGCACTGGGACCATTAAGACTCCGGATGGTCGCGTGCAGGCGGCGAAATACGTTGTGGTGTGGCTGCGCCAAGACGGCGAGTGGAAGGTAGCGATGGATATGTTCAATACAAATACCTCGCCGGGGAATTGACACCATAAGGCGGACGCGCCTGCCGTTAGACCGTTCGACTAATCTCAGAGCTTAGTCGAAGGGCCGAAATCCCTGAATTTTTCTGGGTATAGTGTTTTGACAGTCAAAATGCACTGCCGATAGCGTCCTACGACCTTGTGGAATTTCTTGACCTATAAAGCTCGCGTATGATTTTTGGCATTTGACCTATAAAGCTCGCGTATAGTTTTGCCTATAAAGCTCGCGTATAGTTTTTTGAGAGCCAAATTTCAAAGCCATATGAGGATTGTTTTTCAGGATTTGACCTATAAAGCTCGCGTATAGTTTTGCCTATAAAGCTCGCGTATAAAGCGTCTGAAAGTCTCCCCTGAAGGGAAATTGAGCCTATTGTCTGTTTGTTTTTTCAGTGCTAAGGTTTCCCTCAGAAAGCGAAAACCGCACTAGGGCCAACTAGTACGGCTTTCAATTTAGATAATCTGCTTTCCATTACCCCGGCTAGCAGGTTATTGGACCAAATCTGGAGTCTAAGACTCCCCCTCAAAACGCTTGTAACCCAAGCGCTATTTTCCATAAACATTCAGGGGTGCAACCCATGAATATAGATAGATTAACGCAAAAAAACCTATTTGTAATCAGCGCTGCCAATCGTTGTAGGGACTTCAGCGACTATCTATTTTTCTTCGGCTTCGTCAAGTTCTACCATTTTCTGCCCCGTGACCACTTCTTCACGGGTATTCCAGATAATCACCAATTTTCCATCCATAGCTTTTACCAGAGCTTCAAGGGTCGTCAGGCTAGAGACATTAGGGTTGTTCAAGATCTTCTTAACGGTTTTATCAAAGCGCTTAGGGTCGATATTTTCCTCAGGTTCACCTGTACGAAATCTACCGTACTGCTTTGCCAACCTGTAAGGGGTCCAATTCAATGCCTTAAGCCGATCTTGAAGAATTTTTTTATTCACGCAGGCCATGAAAGGCATTTGTACACCTCGGATTATCGCATGTACCCTAACGGTACTTTAACCATCTCACAAGACCCTAATAGGGTTACCACAGGTATTGACTTAAGGGTACTACAGTACTACCCTAGTGTTCTAGGTGGGGACGGTGCTCAATGTTTTGTTCAATCTGTAAAAAGCTTCATGCAGGCTGAAAGCCTCATTGAGACAGACTTTTCACCATCTGGATACCTAAACATAAGCGTTGGAGCATCCCGATGAAAACTCAAGTATTGGAATGTTTGAATGATAAGCAGCTAGAGACAAAGGGCCTTTCTAAAAAGAAACGTATTCGATCGTCCACCGTAGCTGCGGTGAAAAAACCAAACAGTGTCGGTGAAATCACCCTCTCGGCTCCTACTCAACATGAGACAGACCAAAAACTAACGACAAAAGCGGCCTATACCACCTGGGCTAACGCCCCTGGGATACTCTGCACTGGCGGTAAACAGTACATCATCCCCGCAGCAACTCCGTTTCTTAAAATGATTAGTCAGAACTGTCCTTACGGGGAAGGGTTCGCAGAGGTTTGTTTCGGTCTTGATGTGGCCGAAAGCTTTTATCCATATCAACTTGCACCCAACCTCAAATATTTATCGGTCATCATTCCCCACAGCCACTTGCACATCACTTCGAAGAAGGGGCAGACGTGGAAAGGGGGAAAACGATGACCCATTCCTTACCAAAACCCACCCGCCATCTTTCGGTTGTAAGACAGGAGGCAAAGGTGTTGGACGCTTACGGCAAACCATTGTCTGTCGGAGATTTGATTTGTCTACTGGCCCGGCATTATTCCCGTAAACAACAGGACGAAGTTTGGAGA
>JBAUTB010000174.1:0-1917 GCA_049582005.1 Gloeobacterales cyanobacterium
ATCAACTTGGCCTTTACCATCAACTCCAATGGCAGCATCGGTGTGCCATCCTCAGTCATGGGCGTCGTTAAGTACTCAAACCCACCCGTTGCGTTTTCGACTAAGGAGTCTCGCAAAAATAACTTAGTCAGATTCAGCATGATTTTTAGTGCGTGGACTGATTCGATAATTCCACTCTCCATGAAACGCATTTCGCTCAATTGCAATGGCATCAAATTCATCTGGTAAAATCTCAATTCCCTTCTCATACTGGGTTTCATCTAGTTCTGCTTGAACCTTTAATCCTGTCTGAGTGGTTGTATTAGCAATTAAATTCACCACCACCTGTCTACTGGTTAACGGCTGCCCTCGCCAGTTTTGAGAAATTTGACTAAACAGGCGATGCTCAATTTTATTCCACTTACTGGTTCCAGGTGGGAAGTGACAAACCTCCAAGGTTAATCCAATCTCATCTGCCAGTAATTGCAATTCAGCTTTCCACAGACGACTGCGATAGTCATTGCTGCCGCCACAATCCGCCGTGATCAGCAGATAAGTCGCATGAGCATACAACCCTTTTCCCATTTCATCCCACCACCGTCGAATCGTCTGTACAGCAAATTCAGCGCTATTGTGAGTGACCCCAACACTCACCCAGCCTTGGTTGAAGGACAGATCATAAACCCCGTAGGGAATCACTTTACCTAAGGTTGGATCAACAAAGTCGTAGGTGTTGACTGGCCGAGGCTGAGCTTTGGGTCGCCATTCGGCTCCGGCTTGAAAGAACTCTCCAATCAACTCCCGCTTTTTCGCATCCACCGAGATCACGGGTTGACCCAGTTGTTGCTGCGCTTTGATGCGCTCAGCGATGTGCTGAAACTGAGCATCGCGATCCGGATGAGTCTTGCCCTCACGGGTTTTGCGATGGGATTGCAAGCTGTAACCCAGCCCCTTGAGCAAGCTGTAAACGGTTCTGGCACTGACTGGATGCCCCTGTCGTTGCAGTTCCTTGGCTAAGGTCGTTGTACTCTTGGTGGTCCAGCGCAAGGGGGATTCTGGATCTCCTCGGGTCTGCGGTTCAATCAGGCGCTCTAACGCCTCAATAATGCCCTCATCCTGCGCTTCAATGCGCTTGCGACCGCCGCCACTGCGACGCACCCGATTGAGTTCCAATCCCGTTCCCGGTGCCTCATGCTGTTGCTGTAGCTCCTTGAGTCCAGCGCGGATGGTGTCTCTTGACATCCCGGTCGCTTCTGACACACGAGTAACTCCGCCCCATCCGAGAGCACTCGCTTCAACTGCTGCCCAGATTCGCTGGCTGCGTTCGTCCAGATAGGGGGCAATGGCTACATATTTGGTTGCCAAGATCTCAACCGTCTCGACAGCTTCGACTTGTGACATGAGAAGATACTTCAGAAGACTTATTCAAAAGCATTACTCAAAATTGTAAAACTGACTATGTTATTTTTGCCAGCGTCCTTAGAGAAGCCTGTTACGTAAATCCGTTTCTGATCAACCATTCCTGTTTGCAAAAGGTTATCAATCACCGCGTTGACAAAACCAACGTCATCTACATTACGTCGGCTATCAGATACTCCTAAGCCACCATCGTTCCAACCCCTTGGATTCGTTAGCAAATTGGGGCGCTTCGATGGGTCTTTCAATGTACCGTCCAATCCGACAGCAATAAAACCTTCCTGCTCTGATTTCTCAATCCATTTTCCCTGTTCTAAACCATTTTTGGCGTTGCCGCCCGCTCCATGAAGCATCAGCACTGCGGCTACTCTCATTCCATGCATATACTTGCGGGGAACATGAACAAGGTATGTGCGTGTCAGCCCCCCAACCTGGATCGAATGTTGGGATGTTCTCCCATCAAATGATTGTTTGGCTGACATTTTGGCAGAGACTCCGTACAACAGAACGAAGCCAATCACA
>JBAUTB010000175.1:0-25782 GCA_049582005.1 Gloeobacterales cyanobacterium
CTTTTCCCCTTCTAAAACGGGAAGATGCTCAATACGGTGGTGCAATAGTTGCTCGGCGGCCTTGGATAGAGGATCTTCGGCTTGGATGCAAATAGGGTTTGCGGTCATGACATGGCTTGCCGTCTTCCCTTGCGCTTTTTCTAACTCTATTAAGGTTTGTTCGTATACCTTCTTGACGAGGGGAAAACCAGAGAGAAGATACTGCCAGCGGGGAATTTGAATATTTAGAGCCCGATAGGCTAAGTCTTTGTCTGTAATGATGCCCAGGATATGGCCTTGAGAGTCCACAACGGGCACACTCTCAAAATGATGTTCTGCAAAGAGTCGGGCAATCTCTTTTACAGGTGTTTCCGGCTGGACGGTTACTGGTTTTTCTGCCATCACAAAGCGAACGGGAGGCCCGTGGCTCACCAGTGATTTCTGCATTGTTGGCGGTTCTTGAGCCACGGGCTGGGGATAGATCTGCACCGCTTCAACCGTGACCAAATTTTTTCCTGCCAGTTCTAAAATCTCTGGAAGAAAGCGTTCTATCGCTGCAGGAGCATCAACTATCTCAACCACCACCGGTAGCTTAGACGATAGGTCCACAATGTCCGAAGTATGAACAAGCTTATGGCGGCCATACCCCATACTTCCTTTAAAGACCGTTGCTCCCATCAATCCTGATCTGCGAGCCCGCTCAACAATCACTGCAGCCAGATTTTGACCATGCCAAGTGTCTGTTTCATTGAGATAGACTGTGATTCTTTGAGCTTCTTTCGAACCTTCCATTTTCTCCCCCTTTAAAATGAGGGCCTATCACCTTCAGTGTAGCCAGCAGCGCCAACAATGCTGATAATGCTGACAGCTCATCCGTTAATCTGTTGTCATCCCTCATCGGTTCCTGGAACTTCAGCCTTTATGGGCCAACTGCTGGGAATGAACTGCAACGGTTACTCAGGATTACCGCCAACCACTAAACATTACAGGACTCTAGCAAGAATGAAGCCCACCCAAGCTGCCAAGAATCCTCCTACCAAATTGCCTAAAAGGTAAACTAACGCCAATCCATAGTTTCCTTTTTCCATGAGATTCAATGTTTCTACACTGAACGTACTAAACGTCGTATAAGCTCCACAAAAACCCGTTGCCAGAAACAAACGAGTCCCGGAGCTAATCGCCATTGGTCCACTCAAAGAAACCAATACCCCCAAAAGAAAAGAGCCACCGATATTAATCACCATCGTGCCAAGAGGAAAGGTTGAGCCAAAAAGTTGGGCTACTCCAAGTCCTACCCCGTATCGGGCCAAAGAACCCAAAGCACCCCCCAACATGACCAGTAGTAGATCCAACATCACCATAATCCACGAGAGGAATGGCATGTCATGAGTAAGTCTCCTCCCTGCTTAACTTAGCGGTAAAGTTTAATCAAAGTTCTGAGGTCAGGCAGGTCCATAATCCGAGCATCGGCTGGGTTGACCCTCAAAAGATGGTGCATCAGAAGCAGCCCCGTAATCGTCCAGGTTTGGTTGAGGCGGGCCTGTTGTCCTGTCCACAACCCCGTGGGACCATCGAAGTATTCCGCCCAGCCTTGCTGGGGTAAACGTTGTAAAAGCAGCTCGTAGGAAGACTGCAAAACTTCTAAAATCGCCATCTCCCGGAGAGGACTATGCCGCTGTTGATGACGGAGCACGGCAATAGCCAAAAACCATAATAGACAAGGCCAATGACCTCCGTTGTGATAGCACCAGGGCAAGTTTTTCCGGTCATAGCCTGTTTTCTTGCGCCAGTCCGTATCTTCTAAAGGGGGATGACAAATGCGTAAGGGCATCTGGCCAATCAGATCTACCCGATTTTGGGATATGAGCTGGAAAAGTGATTGCTGCTGAAAAGGACTGAGGACATCAAAAATAGCGCCAAGGCAATTCCCTAACGTAAAGAAACGGAAATCCGGTCGCCCCGTGCGAATGTTGCCAATCAAGTAGCCACCCTCATTGCCCATCCAGTCCTGTAACCAATGGGGAATGGTTTCTACTTGAATATTGTGTTCGTTGACAATGCTATCGCCGTACTGCTCCGTAGGGCGTCTGCGTAGGACTTGTACGGACTTGGTATTGACCCAGTAGTGCTTCAGCAAGTAGTTTCGTAGGCGTTTGACCCAGCCGATTGTCTGTCGGAATTGTACTATCTGTTGTTCCGTAAAGTCATCCAGCTTTGGACGTTTGGTACAGCTCTGGCCTAGAAGTCCACAGCAGCCTTTAGCCTCTAAGTCTATCTGGATGAGTCCAGCAGAGCTGAGTAAAGCTCCGTGCAAAAGAGTCTGAATCTCTAAGGGAGCACCCCAAACATCCAGCGGGCGGTCAATCATGAATGCACCATCCGGAACTTGCAGGGTTGGAGCCTCCCGAAACCAGGGATGGAGAATCAAACCGAGAAATCTGCGCAGACCCATCTGAACTTGTGGTTGACAAGCCCAAGCCCGGTCGCCTGTACGCTGCACGTAGATATAAGCCAAAATTGGCCACCAGAGGCTGGCATCCACAGAAGCAACCCGTCCAATCGCCCGCTGACCGTAATCAGCGACCAAAGAGCCCTGATGTTCCGTAAAACTGGTGGGAAAAACCCCGGCAGTTTCGAATGTATCACTCTGTAAACTCAAACAAGTATCAAGAAAATCCCGTACAATTTCCGCTTTTCCATCAACCAAAAAATAGATCATCACCGGAACATTGTCACGGATGAAGACCTCTGTGTAGTTCAAATCAAGTGTGGAAGCAGCCCCTTTTTCAAAACGGGAAGGCCTTTGTGGAATAGCAGCTACGGCACCAATTGGTTTTCCTTCGTAGTAGACCAATGCTTGTTCATAAAGTAAGGCACGAGCAGATTCGATAACTGATTTCTCGTGGGATGTAGCTTTTTTTGGGGATTTCATCATTAGGATAAACAAGCACGGAGTCTGATATACAACGATTTTAAATAGATTTCATAGAGATCTGTAATACCCAATGATGAATTCATATTCTCTAGGATGAATGTCTAGGATCAAATTTTTCCTGGAATGCAGCTTTTTCTAAAATTTTTGAACCGGGATAAACGAGCTTGGGCTCTGGTTTATAACGATTGGAGCGAGAACCTATAGATATTTGTGCTACCAAATTATGAATTCTTAGTGTTTATTATAGAAATATGACGTCTCTAAGGAGGTCGGTATTTACAATGCCCACCCCGCACAAGAAGTCCTCTGCGCCTAGTTCGGCAAGTTTTACTATGCAGAGGGACTCAAGATCTACGTATGCTTTGATTTCTGTTCATGGTGACCCCGCCGCTCCGATCGGAGAAGAGGGCTCTGGGGGTCAGAATGTCTACGTCCGTGAAGTTGGCATAGCTTTAGCAGGTTTGGGCTGTCAGATAGACATGTTTACCCGCAGACAGCACCCCGATCAAGCAGCCATCGTCCACCATGCTCCTGGATGTCGGACCATTCGCCTCGATGCAGGGCCGGCAGAATACATTCACAGAAACGAGTTATTCCAATATCTTCCTGCCTATGTTGAAGCCTGGTTAGAATTCCAGAAAAAAGAAGGAAAGACCTATGAACTTCTGCATACCAACTACTGGCTCTCTGGCTGGGTCGGCATGCAACTGAAGGCTCATCTCAAAATCCCTCAAGTACATACCTATCACTCCATCGGTGCGGTTAAGTTCAAAACTACCGGTGAATTACCTGAAATTGCCCAAACCCGCTTGAATGTGGAAAAAAACCTCTTAGAACGAGCTGATTGCGTGGTGTCCACCAGCCCTCATGAGGAAGCGGACCTCCGCAAGTTGGTTTCCAAGAAAGGAAATGTTCGCATTATTCCCTGCGGTACCGATACCCAACGCTTCGGTTTGGTAGACCGAGCACAAGCCCGTGAGCAACTGGGTCTTGACCCTGATATGCCCATGGTGGCCTATGTTGGCCGCTTTGACCCGCGTAAGGGAATTGATACCTTGATTCGGGCTTGGGCAAAGCTGAGTGCCCTTTCTGCTTCCTCAGCCCCAGACCAAACACCTAAGGGGCAGGTGTACATCGTTGGGGGTAGTCGTCCAGGGTCCGCTGATGACAAGGAAACCACACGGCTCAAGTCCCTGGTTAAAGAACTAGGCCTGGAAGAAACCATTATTTTCATTGGTCGCGTATCGGATGCAGACCTGCTTCTTTATTACGCAGCAGCAAACGTATGCGTAATTCCCAGTCATTACGAGCCCTTTGGCTTAGTTGCCCTAGAGGCTATGGCCTCCGGTACACCGGTCATCGCTAGTGATGTGGGAGGGTTGCAGTATACGGTTTGTCCTCGGGTAACAGGGCTTTTAGTTCCTCCTAAAGACCCAGATGCATTGGCAGAAGCTTTATCTCAAGTCTTTGAATATCCTCAACTGTGGCAAAGATATGGAGTCTCGGCCCAGAAGCATGTGCGGGAGGTCTTCAGTTGGTCAGGGGTTGCAGCACAGCTCCAGGAACTCTATGCATCCCTGGAGACATCCGCAAAGCCTCGTCTAGAAACCAGTCCTAAGTCATCATCGATGGTGCGATGAGCTTACTTCTCGTTACAGACCTGGATAACACCCTTGTGGGTGATGATCACGGCACAACCAGGCTGAACCAATGGTTATCCGATGCACGGGAGCAGGTCTATCTGGCCTATTCGACGGGTCGGTCCTATGGTTCGGCCCGTCATCTGATGGCAGAACGTTCTCTGTTGGAACCGGACTACTGGATTACAGCGGTGGGGACTGAGATTTACAGCCAAAAATCTCTGGACCCCACTTGGGCTGGTCAACTTTCTACGGATTGGGACCGTAAAGCGGTTGCGTCCATAGCAGAAGGTTTCAAGGCTCTGCAACGTCAACCGGAACCCGATCAAGGACGCTGGAAAGTCAGCTTTTATCTACAGAATCTTGCCGAGGCTCCTGCGCTAGAAGACCTTCAAGAGCAATTGGATACCGCTGGACTCTCTGCGCAAGTGATTTTCAGCGGCAGCCGAGATGTCGATATCGTTCCGGTAGCAGGCAATAAAGGAAACGCCACTACCTATCTGCGTGAGCACCTCAGCATCAAGGCAGAGGAAACCTTAGTCTGTGGTGATTCTGGCAATGATATCAGCCTCTATCAGCAACAGGAACGGGGCGTTATTGTCGGCAATGCCCTCCCTGAATTATTGAGTTGGTATAAGCTACAAGGACAACCCCATCACTATTTGGCCCGTGCCACCTACGCTTGGGGCATTCTAGAAGGTCTGGCGTACTTCCAGTTTTTACATCGTTTTCAAGTCATTTCTGAAGCGTGATAGGAACTGCGTACCAAAGGACCGGAACGCACTTGTGTAAAGCCAAGATCACGGGCAGCCTTCCCTAAATGATCAAATTCTTCTGGCGTCCAGTATTTTTGGACGGGCAAATGATCTTGAGAAGGCTGGAGATATTGGCCTAGGGTCAAGCGGTCACAGCCCACCGCTCGCAAGTCTTGCAGGGTTTCGATGATTTCTGGTTCTGTTTCCCCATGTCCGAGCATTAAGCCTGACTTGGTAGGTATTTGAGCGTCTAAGCTCTTTACATGGCGCAACACCGATAAAGTTCTCTCATAGGTAGCCCCTCGGCGCACATGCGGAGAGAGCCTGCGAACGGTTTCAATATTGTGGTTAAAACAAACAGGTTTTGCTTCTACGATTTTCTGAAGGCAAATAAAATCAGCCCGAAAATCAGGTGTTAGTACTTCAATCTGAACGTGCGGTGTACGCATCCGAATAGCTGCCATCGTCTGACAGAACCAGCCTGCTCCTTGATCCGGCAGGTCGTCACGAGCTACAGAAGTCAAAACAACATAATCGAGTCCTAAGAATTGTATCGACTCTGCAACTTTTTCCGGCTCTT
This sequence comes from Gloeobacterales cyanobacterium, assembly GCA_049582005.1. Taxonomy (GTDB): domain Bacteria; phylum Cyanobacteriota; class Cyanobacteriia; order Gloeobacterales; family PMM-0068; genus Sivonenia. Next base: position 5,890 of record JBAUTB010000175.1, read on the forward strand.
GGGGATCTAGAGGAAGAGCCTTGCCTGAAGTCACCTGACAAAAGGCACAGGCCCGTGTACACACGGGTCCCATCAATAGAAACGTCGCAGTCTTCTGGCTGTAACATTCAGCGCGATTAGGACAGCGCCCCTCTTCACAGATCGTGTGAATCCCTCGCTCCCGAATAATCTTTTGGACCGTTGACACCTGGGAGGCGGTACCGATAGACCGACGAACCCAATCGGGCAAGCGTGTGGCTTGAGCTTCAGTAGACATAAACCTTGGAGTTTGAATGGCAGCATCTAACAGTGTACTGGCCAATGCCTCGAGGAAGTTTTGTTCTATCTATAGAACCAAGACTATTAATTTTGTCTGCGTCCCAACATTCTGACCTGAGATATGTCATTCTGGAAGAAAGGTATACCAGGCTACATCCTGATATACATAGTATTTACTTTATGACCGTGATTAACCTTACCTAGTCTAATTTCTATGAATTTCCAAAAGATTATCAGCACCTTAAATCAATTTTGGGCTGACCAAGGTTGTTTCATTGCTCAACCCTACGATACAGAGAAAGGGGCAGGCACCATGAGCCCCCATACTTTTCTACGGGCGATTGGACCAGAACCTTGGAAAGTAGCCTATGTAGAACCTTCTCGCAGACCTACCGATGGTCGCTACGGTGAAAACCCTAATCGCCTACAGCACTACTTTCAGTACCAAGTCCTTTTAAAACCTTCTCCCGATGGAATTCAAGAAACCTATCTCCGTTCACTAGAAGCTTTAGGTGTTCACATTCAAGAACACGATATCCGATTTGTAGAAGACAATTGGGAATCTCCTACCCTTGGCGCTTGGGGTGTTGGTTGGGAAGTCTGGTTAGATGGCATGGAAGTTACCCAGTTCACCTATTTCCAACAGTGTGGCGGCCTAGATTGCAAACCCGTTTCTGTAGAAATTACTTACGGACTTGAACGGTTAGCCATGTATTTGCAAGGGGTTGATTCTGTCTATGAACTCAAGTGGAATGACCAGGTTTCCTATGGACAGGTTTATCAGCAAGCAGAAGTAGAATATAGTATCTATAACTTTGAAAAATCAGATCCCCAATTTCTTTTTGAACTCTTCAATCGCTATGAGAAAGAAGCAGAACGCGTGATCCAAGAAGGAATCGTTTTACCTGCCTTCGATTACGTACTCAAATGCTCCCATACGTTCAATTTGCTGGATGCTCGTGGGGTGATTGCTGTTACGGAGCGTACCCGCTACATCCGCAGAGTCCGAGCTTTAGCTTGTCTCATTGCTAAAGCTTATGCCCAACAGCGGGCGGACTTAAGCTATCCGCTCCTTCCCGCAGGTGCACCAACCCAGAAGAATCCTCAACCTGTTAATGCTCAATAAATAAATCACATCTACTTATCGCTACGAGGTTATTTCATGTCACGTTATGCTCAGCAAGAACGATTTTCTATCTTTATAGATGGGAACAATATGTATTACGCCCAGCAAAAGAATGGCTGGTTCTTTGACCCTAGGAAAATTCTTGAATACTTTTCTGATCAAGGCGAGCTTCTCGTCAATGCTTTCTGGTACCAAGGGGTTGAACATACAGGGGATAAAAGAGGTTTTCTCGATGCCCTGATCAACATTGGGTATACCGTACGCACTAAAATGACCAAACAATTCATGGACCAAGATTCGGGCCGCACCAGTCAGAAAGCCAACTTGGATGTGGAAATCGTGATTGACATGTTCAATACCGTAGACATGTATGACCACGTCATTTTATTTAGTGGGGATGGTGATTTTGAACGGGCCGTAGAATTACTGCGCTCCCGGAATACCCGTGTCACTGTAGTAGCTACCGATGGCATGATTGCTCGGGAATTGCGCAATGCCGCCGATCAATATATTGACCTTAATGATCTAAGGGCTTATATCATCAAGACCGATAACTATTCTGGCAATCCAATCGGTGGCCCTATTTATGCAGCGACTCCAGCCTATGGAGTGCCTGAGCCACGCTGATTGAGATGGGTTCGGTAGGCATATAATCAGCGGGTATGCTCTTTCATACCCCCTTTTTCATTTTGTTTAATCAAAAGAAGTACGTCGCAGTAACAGCGCATTGCCTACGACCGTAATCGAGCTCAGAGCCATGGCTAATCCGGCAAATTCCGGTTTGAGCGTGAGGCCAAAGGGGACATAAAAGACACCAGCAGCGATCGGAATGCCAACTACGTTATAGAAAAAGGCCCAGAAAAGGTTCTGTTTGACCTTAGACAAGGTAGCGCGTCCCAGTCGAATTGCCCGCTCTATATCCAGCGGATTACTTCTGGTAAGAATAATATCTCCCGTTTCTTTTGCCACATCGGTCCCCGAGCCAATAGCGATGCCTACCTCAGCCTGGGCAAGGGCTGGGCTGTCATTGATACCATCTCCCACCATCACTGTTTTCAGCCCCTTCCCTTGGTAGTGCTTAACCCACTGCAATTTGTCTGCAGGTAGTACTTCCGCCTGGAATTCGGGAATGCCCAATGCTTTTGCCACCGACTGAGCTACGGGTTTGTTATCTCCCGTCAACATCACGACCTGTAACCCCATAGCCTTTAAGCGGCGGATAGCTTCGGCGGCTTGCGGTTTAATCTGGTCTGCCAGAGCAATAAGACCCAGGATTTCTTGACCTCGCGCTACATAGACCACCGTTTTTCCTTGTTCGGTCAAGGCTTGGTAATGAGCTTGCCAAGGGGATGTGGCAATTCCCTGATCTTCGACGAAATCTTGGCGGCCGACATAATGAGTTTCATCGTCTATCTGCCCAGAGCAACCCTGGCCTTGAATTTCGACAAAGTCATTAACAGCGCTAAGGGATAAACTTTGGGCTTTTCCCATGATGGAGCGGGCTAAAGGATGGCTACTGTACTGTTCGATAGACGCAGCGGTCTGTAAGAGTTCCTCCGCAGAATCTCCAGCTATTACATCCGTGACCTGAAACTTGCCTTCCGTCAGCGTTCCAGTTTTATCCAAAATGACACAATCTAATCTAGCCAACGATTCCAGACTCGAAATCTTCTTGAATAGAATCCCCCGTTCTAATCCCATTCCGGAACCAACGACCAAGGCTGTAGGGGTTGCCAATCCTAGAGCACAAGGACAGGCAATGACCAGGACGGCGATCGTTTGACTGAGGGCGAAGAAAAGAGAAGCCCCGGCCCAGAAATACCAAATACCAAAGGTAAGGAAAGCCATAAACAAGACCAAGGGCACGAATATATTGCTCACTTGGTCAACAAGCTTCTGAATCGGGGCCTTATCGGCTTGGGCTTCCTGCACTAAGCGCACAATCTGTTGCAACACGGTGTCGCCACCGACGTGGGTGGCTTCAATCACCAGGTGCCCCCCTTGGTTGATCGTCCCCGCCGTCACAGGATCTTGGACCCGTTTAACGACTGGTAGCGCTTCTCCCGTCAGCATCGACTCATCAACGGTTGACTGACCTTCTATCACGATTCCATCTACCGGAACTTGGCCCCCAGAGCGAATGAGTACCCGCGCTCCAACCTGAACGTCCGAGGCAGGAATTTCCAGCACTTCACCCGTAACCGTCAAAACCAGAGCCTCTTGGGCTTGCAGGTGCAATAAAGAACGCAAGGCAAGATTGGCTCGGCCTTTGGCTCGTGCTTCTAACCATTTACCCGTTCGAATAAAGGTGATCAGCATGGCTGCTGTTTCATAGAACACGGGACCAGGATAGAAAAAGGTGGCTCCTACACTCCAGCCATAGGCGGCGCTAATCCCTAAGGCAACCAGCACATCCATATTGGCGTAACCGTTCCGTAGCGCCTTGTAAGCTCCCCGATAAAACGTCCAGCCTGCAGTAAATTGCAACAGGGTGGTCAAGGCAAAAGACAGCCCTATCGGCCAAGAAATCTCAGTAGTCCTAGAAGACATGGCAGACATCTGAGACATATCACCGAGTCCGAACATTAGAAGCACTACAGGGACCGTCAATATCGCGCTGTACAGCAACCACCAAAACTCTTGCTTGGCGTGCTTCGCCTCTTCTGATTCCTTTTCTGCTGAAACGGTCTGAAGCGCGGAAAGCTGAGGAGTCGCCTGATAGCCCAAATCTTGAACTTTCTGAACAACTGAGGCTGTAAGGTCAGGGGACAGACCTTTGGGATAAACTACCATCTGTTCGGTAGCAAAGTTCACTTCAGCCCTAGACACGTCTTCGAGCTGGGCAATCCCACGCTCGATAGTCTGAGCACAGTTAGCACAGCTCATCCCCTGAATCGAAAACGTGAGCCGCTCAGAGACAGGGGAAGAGGCGATGTCAGGTCTTGAGGGCTGGCTACTGTGATCTTCGGCATCACCTTCAGGGGCAGCGTCCGAATCAGCGAGCGGTGAGGCTTCAAAGCCCAATTCAGTAACCTTAGTGCTTATGACCTGATCGGTAAGACTGGGAGCAGCCTCTACCGTCAACGTGCTCTGTTCTAAATTTACGTGGGCAACTTCTACCCCAGGTAGCGCTAAAACACCTGATTGAACGGCACTCACGCACCCCTGGCATTTCATGCCTTCTATGTGGAACCTACGAACTGTCTTCATTTTGACCTCATTTTGGGATAACTTATGGCCCCCTACCCCTCCCTGGGGGGATTCAGTCATAGCTAGAATTAGCGGTTGCTTTTGAGTACTTTCATGAGTTCAGAGATAGCTTTTTCCCCTTCTCCCTCTGCTAGCGCGTGGGTAAAGCAAGTTTTGAGATGTCCTTCTACCATGACCTGTTTTGTATTCTCCAGAGAAGCCTCAATCGCTCTAATCTGGTGCAAAATATCAATGCAGTATTGTTCTTCCTCCACCATTCTGGCTACCGCATCCAGATGGCCACGGATGGTAGCCAGACGACGAAGCGTGTTTTTTTTAACATCAGGAAGCATAGAATTTTTGGAAAAGATTTATAGCTCTATATTAACCCATCCCCCCAGGGAGGGGATATTAGAAGAAGGAAATGCATACACTAGGGAGTAATCCTCTTTTTTTTCTAGTACTTATGACTCAGAGTTCGCCTAGTCTGGACAACAAGATTCGGAATATTGCCCTGGCAGTAGCCGCTGCTGCCGTCAGTGCTGGACTCTTTTTCGCCACCCGCAATGATGCTCAAACGCTCACCGCAGCCAAAGTGGCAGAACGCGCTATCCCCTTGGAGCAGGCGCAGGCAAACGGTAAACCTAGTCTCGTGGAGTTCTACGCTGAATGGTGCACCTCCTGCAATAGCATGGCAACTACGGTGGCGGCTATGGAAGAGAAATATCGGGGCAAAGTTAACTTTGTCGCTCTGAATGTTGATAACGAAAAATGGATTCCGGAAGCGGAACGATACCGAGTGAATGGAATTCCTCACTACGTCTTCATTGACGCGAAGGGAAAAATCTCAGGCAACTTGATTGGCGAACAGACCAATGCAATTTTTGATGCCAACTTGAAGGCTTTGTCTGGAGGAAAGTCGATTCCTTATGCGCAGGCCCAAGCTGGGCAAACTTCTACCTTCAGAAAAAACCAAGTGAAGGTTCAGTAGCTGTTCTGTAAGCAGTAAATCAGGCTGGACAACTTTAGCTAAAGCATATTCTTAGTCCTAATTCCCTTTCCATTGGGTCTCAAGATGTTCTATATTTGTTAGGCTGTGCCTACTAATTCAGGCGCAACGTAAACCCCTAGTAATGAAACTCCCTTAGGAGGAAACCTTGGCTCAAGCCACAGACATTGGATTTACCCGCGAAGACTTTGAGAAGTTACTTCCACAGTATGACTACACCTTCAGCCCTGGAGACATCGTAGAAGGCACCGTATTCAGCCTAGAGCCGGGTGGAGCACTCATTGATATCGGAGCTAAGACGGCTGCTTATCTCCCCGTGCAAGAAATGTCCATCAACCGGGTGGATGACCCCCGCAAAGTGATGGAAGAGGGAGAGGCCCGAGAATTTTTTATTCTTTCTGATGAGAACGAAGAGGGACAGCTTACCCTTTCTATCCGTCGCATTGAGTACATGAAAGCTTGGGAGCGCGTCCGCAAGCTCCAGTCTGAAGATTCAACCGTCCGCGCTAAGATTTTTGCCGTCAACCGTGGTGGAGCTTTAGTCCGCATCGAGGGACTCAGAGGTTTCATCCCTGGCTCCCACTTGAGCACTAAGGAGCCGAAGGAAGACCTGATTGATCAAGAATTGCCTCTGAAATTCCTGGAAGTAGATGAAGAGCGCAACCGCCTTGTCCTCTCCCATCGCCGTGCGCTGGTGGAAAAACGCATGAACCGCTTGGAGCAAGGTCAAGTGGTCATTGGTCGCGTCCGCGGGATCAAGCCCTACGGGGCCTTCATTGATATCGGCGGTGTTTCTGGGCTGTTGCACATCTCTGAAATTTCTCACGACCACATTGAGACACCCCATTCCGTCTTTACGGTTGGTCAGGAAATCAAAGTCATGGTTATCGATCTTGATGCTGAACGGGGACGGATTAGCCTCTCCACCAAGCAACTGGAAGAGACTCCTGGCGAAATGGTCCAAGACCAAGAAGCCGTTTTTGCCAATGCTGAAGAGCGGGCTGCTCGCTACCGTGAAAAGATGGAAGCAGAACAGCAAGCTCAGATGGAAGCAGCCTTGGTTGAAGTCTCGGCAACTGACTAAGTTCCTAAGTCTGATAAACCTTAACCCTTGGGAAATAGCCCTTCTTCAGGGTAGACTCGGTTTATTGCTCTTTACGGCGCTTAACTGCGCTGCTATGGGGTGGGGGAACCCACCTTATTTCATGTCTACTTCCTCCGTTCATGCAGACAACCCCCCCCTACCTTCAAGCCCTTTGGCAGCTTATCGAACCGGCTGTTGCTGCTTTAGACTTGGAAATAGTGGGTCTGCATCACCAAACCCACCACAACCCACCCATCCTTAGGGTAGATATCCGTAACCCCCAGCAAGATACGGGACTAGCCGATTGCGAGCGGGTAAGTAGAGCGATAGAACCCATCTTGGATGGTGCGGAACACCTTCTTCCAGAAGCCTATGTTCTGGAAGTGTCCAGCCCTGGAACAGAGCGCAACCTGACCACAGATCGTGAGTTCCAGGTATTTAGGGGTTTTCCAGTAATCATTCATGTAAGCCCTCCCATCAAGGGCAAAACTGACTGGAGTGGAAAACTTCTAGAGCGCACAGAAGATGCGGTAGTTGTGATGATTCAAGGCCGTAAGGTTCCCTTGCCTCGCGGTCAAGTCACCCAAGTCCTACTCACTCATTAGTGCTTCTGAAAAAAACAAGACAACTACATAATTGGAGGACCCTATGTCCCTGATCCCCCTCCCTGGAATCAATGAACTGATTGACGGCATCAGCCGCGAACGAAATTTACCTAAAAGTGCTGTTTCAGATGCTTTGCGCGAAGCCTTACAGAAAGGGTATGAGCGATTCCGCAAGACCTATAAAGACAAAGATACTGTTTTTGACGATGAGTATTTTCTAAATTTTGATGTCGACCTCGATCTGGAGAACCAAGGCTTCCGCGTACTAGCGACCAAGACGATTGTCGAAGAAGTAGAGAATATAGACCACGAGATCGCTCTAGAAGAAGTGCTAGAAGTAGACCCTGGAGCTGAGCCTGGCTATCAGGTTTTAGTCGATGTTACTCCTGACAAACAAGAATTTGGTCGCATGGCCGCCATTCAAACTAAGCAAGTCCTCAATCAAAAATTGAGAGACTATTCCCGTCAGCTCATTCAAGAAGAATTTCGGGATCAAGAAAATACGGTCTTACAAGGACGTGTCACCCGCTTTGAAAACCGTTCCGTAATTGTCAGTGTCAGCTCTGGCTTTGGACGTCCTGAAGTAGAAGCTGAACTGCCGAGAAACGAACAACTCCCCAATGAACCTTACCGCATAGGTTCGGTAATCAAGGTCTTCTTGAAAAAAGTTTGGGAGGGTTCTCGTCGGGGTCCCCAACTTTCTGTTTCTAGGGCAGATGCAGGTTTGGTAGTCTATCTCTTCGCGAACGAAGTTCCGGAAATCGAAGATGAAGTGGTTCGGATTGTAGCGGTAGCCCGTGAGGCTAACCCCCCTACCCGCACCGTGGGTCCGCGTACTAAAATAGCAGTAGACACTTTGGAACGAGATGTAGACCCCGTTGGGGCCTGTATTGGAGCTAGAGGATCTCGTATCCAAGCGGTAGTCAATGAACTCAGAGGTGAGAAAATTGACGTAGTTCGCTGGTCTCCAGACCCTGCGACCTACATTGCGAATGCGCTCTCTCCTGCTAGAGTGGCGGAAGTGCGTTTGGTAGATCCAGAAGCTCGTCAGGCCCACGTCGTAGTTCCAGATGACCAGCTCTCTTTAGCTATCGGTAAAGAGGGACAGAATGTACGTTTAGCAGCCCGTTTAACGGGATGGAAGATAGATATTAAGAAAGCTTCTGAGTATTACCAAGCGGAGACACAATAACCTAATTTGAAGAAAAACTATCGTCGTTGCTTGAGCTGTCGCAAGATCGAGCAGAAGTCTGCTTTTTTGCGGGTTGTGCGGTCATGGCCCAGCCAAACAGTACAATTGGGTGAAGGTATGGGCCGTTCCGTATACTTCTGTCCTACAGTAGACTGCCTACAAGGGGTTGAGCGTAAAGGGCGATTGGCTAAAGCTCTAAAAGCTCCAGTCCCCCCTGCTGTTCTCCAAACCCTCTGGGAACAGGTTCAACACCATCGTTGCCCCGACACTTCTTTTTCCCAAGAGGCAGCACAGAAATCAGCGGCAAATTCCATCGGCATTAATTAAACACAGGTAGTAAGAGGGAAGCACGTCGAGGACAGTTCATGAACGAAAAAAAACGAATTTACGATTTAGCGCGCGAGCTTAACCGCGACAGCAAAGATATTTTGGCCATCTGTGATGCGCTAAAGATTGTCTACAAAAGTCATAGCAGCACGATTAGCCATGAAGATGTGGAACGCATCAAACAGCTGATTGCGAGTGGTCGCAGAACTGCCCAGAAGCCACAGGGGGTGACCTCCAAAAGTCCAGGAATGGCTAAAGCTAAGGCCCCACAAATTGTCTCTGTCCATCGGCAGCAAATTGTTGGAATCCCTAAGCGGCCTGTACAACCTCCTGCCCCTCCCGTAGAAGCTGTGCCACCACCCCAACCTGCAGCAGCGACTCCACCAGTGGCTCGTCAGCCGGTTATCGAACCTCAGGCTCCAGAGCGCAGTCGTAGTATTAGCCCTGCTGTCCCTGTTCAACCGGTAACCAAAGAAGTGAAAACGGTTGAGCCTCCGCGTGTTCCTGTAATCCCTCAGGCCCCAACCCCTCCCACCATTGCTCCTCCTGTAGCTCAGCCTCCCATAGCTCAGCCTCCAATCGTCGCCCATGCAGTTCCTGAAGCGCCTAAGCCTCCTACAGCACCTGTTGCTCCCATGGGTCCGGTGAAAGCTGAAGTGCCTAAGCCAGCTACCACAGGGGAGAGGCCGAGCCCAAGGGTGATCAAAAGCGCGGAGGAACCACTGCCGCCGATCCGTCGGCTATCTTCTGTTGTGGAAGAAACCGAATCAGAACGGCGTGGAAAAGTCGGAGCTTCTCCTGTAAAGGCCCCGAAACCCCCTAAACGCTTAAAAGCGAAGGTTGTCGGTGAAGATGATGATGGGGTCGAACTCGATATAACCAAAGCTCTAGATGAGCAGTCTCTGTTGGCTCGTCCGATTTCCCGCCCCACGGCCAAGGCAAGTGCCAGCGCACCAGCTCCAGTGCAGGCTACCCGGTTTACAACCAGTAAGAAACGGGGCTCTAGCTCAGCAAGTCAGCGTCGTCGAGACCGTAGGCCGGTAGAAGAAGTAAAGCCCACCAGCATTGTCTTAGGGGGAAACCTGACCGTTAAAGATCTGGCCGAATTGATGAAGGTATCCAACACTGAAGTCATTAAGGTCCTCTTCCTCAAAGGCATCCCAGTTACGATCAACCAGACTTTGGATATGGAAACTGCCGAGTTGGTCGCCACTCAGCTTGGCTATGAGGTGGAATTTGCGGAACAGGAAGCTGCGGCCAAGAAGACCGAAATGCTGGATATAGAAGACTTAGATCACCTGGTGACCCGTCCTCCAGTAGTCACCATCATGGGTCACGTAGACCACGGAAAGACCTCTCTTCTAGATGCCATCCGGAGCACTAAAGTAGCTCAAGGCGAGGCTGGAGGCATTACGCAGCATATTGGTGCTTATCACATCGATGTTGAAGTAGAAGGCCATCCACGTCAAATTGTTTTCCTGGATACCCCAGGCCACGAAGCCTTCACGGCTATGCGCGCCAGGGGAGCCAAAGTCACAGATATCACTATTTTGGTGGTGGCTGCAGATGACGGTGTGATGCCTCAAACGAAAGAAGCAATTTCCCACGCTCGCGCTGCAGGTGTGCCGATGATTGTTGCTATCAACAAAATCGATAAACCTGAAGCCAATCCAGACCGGGTTAAGCAGGAACTTGCGGACCAAGGACTGCTTGCTGAGGAATGGGGTGGCGATACAGTTATGGTCCCAGTCTCAGCCAAATCACATCTCAATCTGGATAAACTGCTGGAAATGATTGTGCTGGTTGCCGATGTCCAAGAACTGTCGGCCAATCCGGACCGCCGGGCTAAAGGAACGGTGATTGAAGCCAACCTGGACAAAGCCAAAGGCCCAGTCGCTACCATCTTGGTTCAAAATGGAACCATCCGCGTCGGCGATCCCTTTGTGGTCGGTTCCGTTTACGGTAAGGTTCGCGCGCTATTTGATGACCGCAGTCGTGCTGTTGAGAGTGCAGGTCCGTCTATGCCTGTGGAGGTCCTAGGATTCTCGGATGTACCTGGGGTTGGGGATGAGCTGGAAGTTTACGCTGATGAACGGGAAGCCCGTTTAGAAGCTGAAAAGAGAGCCTTAGGACAACGGGAAAACCGTTTAGCCCAGGCGATGGCAACGAGCCGGGTTACGTTGGGGATGCTTTCTTCCCAAGCGAAGGAAGGAGATCTCAAGGAACTCAACCTAATTGTCAAAGGCGATATGCAGGGTTCTGTGGAAGCGATTCTCGGATCTTTGGCTCAACTGCCCCAAGACCAAGTCCAGCTTAAGATTCTACTTTCCGCAGCGGGAGATGTCTCAGAAGCAGATGTTGACCTCGCAGCAGCTTCAGGGGCTATTATTCTTGGGTTCAATACCACCTTGGGCCCGGCGGCCAGAGCTGCGGCAGAGCGTTCTCACGTCACTATTCAAGAATATGACGTAATCTACAAGCTCCTCGAAGATGTGCGGGATGCCATGGCTGGGAAACTAGAGCCCGAAATGGTAGAAGAGTCTCTAGGGGTGGCGGAAGTGCGCCAGATTATTTCCATCGCCAAAGGAGCTGTGGCAGGCTGCATGGTTAAGGAAGGTAAGATCAGCCGCAGTAGTAACATTCGAGTCCGTCGGGGCAAGGAAGTGGTCTATGAAGGCTATCTAGAGTCGCTCAGGCGCTTCCAGGAAGATGTTAAAGAAGTCAATGCTGGCTTTGAATGCGGTATTCGGACTGCGTTTAATGACTGGAAAGAAGGTGACTTGATCGAAGTCTATCGGATGGTCACCCAAAAACGCAGTCTGTAAAATGCTCACCCTTCCATAAAATGCGCCCTAGTTTGCTTGAACTAAGGCGTATTTTTTAGCATTGACCTCCGTGGCCCCCCGCTTATAGGAGTGGATGGCTTATTTGGAAGGTTGCTTCAATAGAAGAAAATAGAATTTTCCAGGGTTCTTGACTCCCCCAGCAATCTGACCTGCTTCCGGTCCGGTACCCATAAATAAATCAGCTCTAGAAGGACCGATGATAGCGCCGCCGGTATCCTGATTGAGCATCAACCGACGGAATGGGTGCCCTTCAATTTGGGTATCCACAAGAGCAACCGCTCCATAGGGAAATACGTTCTTATCCGTCGCGAAGGAACGCTTTGCCGTTAGGGGGACCCCAAGACTACCTTTGGGACCTTCCGGTGTACTGGGTTTGGGCACAAAAAAGACATAGCTTTCATTTTGATAGGCATAGGTATTGAATTCTTCAGGATGTGCTTGGAAATAATGCTTAATGCTTTCTAGGGAAACTTCCTTACGGGTCATTTTACCTGCCTGGATAAGGGCTTGGCCCAAGCTGCGATAAGGACGGTCCGTTTTACCCGCATAGCCTAAGCGTAGCTCCCGGCCTTCCGGCAAAGTGAGCCGAACAGATCCTTGGACTTGGGCTAAAAATACTTCCATCGGACTTCGGAGATAGGCCAGCTCCAGTCCCTTGAGTAGACCTTCTTCTTCAATCTCCTGACGGGTTGGATAGGGCACAATCCCATTGGGAGTTGATTTGCCCAGCGCTTTTCCTCTCTTATCTAAGACCAAATCAGGAGGGAGGCTGTAGAGAGGATAGATGAAAGGTGGAATCGGCTCGGTGCGAGCTTCATAAACAGGTTCGAAATAAGCAGTGTAGAGTATAGAGCCTGGTTGAGGCGCAGGGGTGAGGGGAGTAGTCACAGAAACGGGCGTGGCCGGATTGGATGGGGATGATATGGAGGGCGTCGAAATAGCCGTAATAACAGTATTGGGATGAACATAAAGCTGAAATTCTCGTTGGACCTGCTCACTGAACTCCCACCCGGAACGACAAGCATCTAAAAGGGTTCGTAAACGTTCCAGACTGGATTTTACCCAGCTATGACTTACCCCGGCCAGAGGAAAATCTTGCTGGGATTTGGGTCCTTCCAAATATTTCAAACTATAGGCTATAGACTGCTTAAGAGAATCCCGTTCCCGCCAATCCTGGACTAAATTCCCCGAATTTTGATTGATGGGAACCAATGGGCTTGCATAGGCAGCTCCAACCAAACTAGAGATCGCTAGAGCGCTTAGGATGGTCCATCGCATCACCCTCATGGGCACACTCCTCAGATTTAGTAGATCAACATCTCCTAGGTAGACAGAGTAAGCTATCGATAGCGCTTCATCGCAATTTCATTAAAATCTGTAATGGGAAATCAGCTCATCTGTGCGAAGATTAACTCGTCCTCAGCATACAGATAACAAACGGAGCTTAAAAAATTCCGGTTGTTCAAAAACTATAGGGCTTCCAGGATATATTTCTGTGTTCAAGACCCCCAGTCAACCTCAGTTAAAGCTTTGCTTATGCCATATTCTGAAGCATGTGCGGAGAAGGTATGATTTTGGAGGTCAATTTTGTCTAAATTTGAGTAACCAGCAGAAATTTCCAGGGTATTGGTCCAAATTTTTTAGTCTAAACCTTCTATAGGAGTCCCCCCCCAGTGATCCGCTCCGCTACACATTTTGATCCTAGTTCTATTACAGCGGCTTCTTTTATCGGAGATGAAAGGCTTCGGGTCTTTTCCGGTTCAGCCAATCCAGACCTAGCCCTGATGGTAGCTCGCTATCTGGGGATGGACCCAGGGCCTTTAGTCCGTAAAGCCTTCGCGGATGGAGAACTATACGTTCAGATTCAGGAGTCCGTCCGGGGTTGTGATGTTTATCTGATTCAGCCTACCTGTGAACCTGTAAATGACCACCTGATGGAGCTGCTGCTGATGATTGATGCCTGTAAACGGGCCTCTGCTCGCCAGATTACAGCAGTTATTCCCTACTACGGATATGCTCGTGCAGACCGAAAAACCGCAGGTCGAGAATCCATTGCCGCCAAATTGGTCGCCAATTTGATCACTAAAGCTGGAGTGAGTCGAGTCTTGGCGATGGATCTTCATTCAGCACAGATTCAAGCTTATTTTGATATCCCCGTAGATCATGTCTATGGCTCACCCGTAATTATTGAGTACCTTAAAAGTAAACATCTGGAAGATGTAGTGGTGGTCTCGCCCGATGTAGGTGGGGTAGCTCGTGCCCGTGCCTTCGCTAAAAAATTGGATGATGCACCACTGGCGATTGTAGATAAGCGCCGTCAAGCCCATAACGTGGCAGAAGCCATGAATGTGATCGGGGAAGTGGAAGGCAAAACAGCTATCCTGGTCGATGACATGATTGATACGGCAGGCACGATTACAGAAGCAGCCCGTGCCCTGATTGCGGAGGGAGCGCGTGAAGTGTATGCCTGTGCTACCCATGCTGTGTTTTCTGGGCCTGCCGTATCCAGGATTTCCACAGGGATCTTCAAGGAAGTTATCGTTACCAATACCCTTCCGATCTCTCAGGAGCGACGTTTTCCCCAACTCCAGGTTCTTTCTGTCGCCAATCTCTTAGGGGAAGCCATTTCACGTATCCATGAAGATTCTTCAGTCAGCAGTATGTTCCGCTAGGCGCTAGGATCGTCTAGTGACCCTTTCAACCGAATGCTTTATCCACCCGACTGCGGTGGTCCATCCATCGGCCCAGCTCCACCCAACTGTTTGGGTCGGCGCCAATGCGGTTATCGAAGCTGATGTGATTATTGGTTCAGGTACCGTGGTGGCCCATCGAGCGGTAATTGGTCAGGGGACCATCCTCGGCGAAAATAACCAAATTTATCCCGGCGCTATGTTAGGAGCTATCGCTACGTCGGCGATTCCTGAGATATCTGAGGAAGAAGACGCACCCAAAGCTGTGCACGGAAAGGTCGTCTTAGGTTCTCGAAATTACATTCGTGAACACGTAATTATTGAACGTGGAGCCGGTCAAGACACGGTGATTGGGAGCGACAATCTCTTAATGGGCTATGTATTCATCGGCCATGGGGCACAGGTCGCTGACAATACCGTTATGGTGAATTGGGTCAATTTAGGAGCGCATACCCACGTTGCGCATAGAGCCATCCTAGGAGGACTTGCATTTATTTTTCCAAAAGTTTGGATCGGTCGTGGGGTAATGATTGGAGGTAAAGCCACCGTCCGCCAAGATATACCCCCTTTTATGCTCGCAGCGGATGTTCCGGCTCGGGTAAGGTGTCTGAATAGCATTGGTCTATCTCGTATTGGCATTTCACCGCGTGCGGATATTGAAGGTTATCGACTTCTCCGCCTTGCCCATCGTCTGCTCTATCGTTCTGGGTTGACCTTGCCAGAAGCACTTGCGCAAATTCATCAACTAGAGGCCCATCCCCAGGTACAAGAATTGAGTACCTTCATAGAAGCCTCCCTAGAGAGAGCTCCCAAGCCTATTGGAGAAATAGAGGAAGATTGACCTTGACTGTATAGGGTAACCTATCTATGACTGAGGTGTGTTTAAAGTGAGCAGCCATCATAAGGAGATAGGATGCTACGCAGAATTATATATTTTCTCTTTGGAGAACGGGCGGGCAGAGTCCTGGTTGGGGGCTGGAATTGGCTCTGGGGAAAACCTATAGATGAAGGCGGACAGGTTGCGGTTTCTGTGGCTGAGGAATCACTGCGCACCATGCAGGAATCTGTCCAGCGCTTAACCCAGGCTGTATCAACCCAAGTAGCGGCCTACCAACGCGCTCAGCAAAAATATCAAGAAAAAGTTAAAGAATTTAAGCAATACGAAAAGCAAGTCCAAACAGCCCGTGGCAATGGTAATGAAGAAGCGGCCCGTCTTGCCATGGGGCGTTTGATTCAGGTAGAGAAGATACTCCCTCAATTGGAAGAACAGGTGAGTCAAGCGGAGCAGTTTGTCAATCAGGCCAAAGAAAAGCTCAACCGAGAACGCGCGAAACTAGAAACTTCTAAGACTGACCTGCAAAATATGAAAGACCTAACAGAGATCAATGAGGCGTTGGAACAAATGGCTAAGGTAAATGCAGACTATAGTATCGACTCAGCCCGTTCCCAATTTGAAGCTGCCAAAGATGCTGTCCAGCGTAAGAACCTGAAAGTATCAGCTTTCAACGAATTATCTGAAAATCCGGCAGAGAAGCTAGACGAGGACTTACAAAAAATGACCTTGGATGATGAGATTACTCAGCGCTTGGCTAGCTTAGATAGCCCTAAAAAATTGCCGGAGAACCCATAGTGAGTCAGTCTAAAGGTGGGCTTCCCCCCATTGTCTACATTCTGCTCTTGCTTGGCCTCGGTGCCGGTGGTTATTACTACTACACCAATAAGCAGGGAGGTGGAGTTCCTTCCTTAAATCTGCCCACGGCTGATTCGTCAAATCCACCCGCAGCAGTTTCTACAACAACTCCAGCACTGAATTTGCCAGATGCGCTACCGGACGGAAGTTCTGTGCGACTTGATGGCTCTACCAGCCTTGCTAAATTCAACCAGCGCTTGGGTCAAGCTTTTGTAGACCGCTACCCAGGAGTGAAATATGACTGGAAAGCCAATGGCAGTTCCAAAGGGATTCAAGCGCTACTCGCAGGTCAAGTAGACATAGCTGCGAGCTCTCGACCATTGACGGAGGAAGAAAAAAATAAGGGTTTAGTGGCTGTCCCCGTCAAAACCGATGCTATTGCGCTCTTAGTCGGCAAAGCCAATCCTTTTGACGGAGGATTTACCTCTAACCAAGTGCGGGATATTTTCACGGGTAAGGTAACGAATTGGTCACAGGTAGGAGGTCCACCGGTCCCTTTACGGGTGATCAACCGCAATCCGAGCAGTGGAACCTATAAAGTCTTCCAAACTGCGGCTTTAGAAGGAAGCAATTTTGGCAGCGGTCCTAACTGGACTACGATGAAGCGGGATGTCACAACTGAGATTTTGCAGCAATTAAAAACGAATGGCATTGGTTACGCAAACTACAGTGAAATCAAAGCGCAGAAGACGATCCGGGTTATCCCCCTAGACGGAAATTCTCCTGGTTCCCCCAATTACCCGCTCGTCACTGTTCTCTATTATGTCTATAGTGCGAACGCCACCGAAGCCACCAAAGCCTTTGTTGCCTTCGCGACAAGTCCTGCCGGGAAGGCCATTGCTGCGTTAGAGTAGCTATGCACATCCTGTCCTTGATGAACGAGCATGAAATCTCCATTCCTCAAAAGTCCACTTTGGGCTATCTTCTGGGGTTTCTTGTTACTGGCGCAACCTGGCCAAGCGGAAACCTTGCGCATCGGTATTCAGCAATGGTTTGGTCCCCAAGACCGAGCTGCGATCCGGGCAGGTGGCACTGGAGCGCTTTCGCTTAAGTTTCCGGAGCAATCGGCTCCTTTGAAGACGGAAGCGATTATCCTAGAAGCCCCGCTTGTTCCTTTGTCTGAGCCCCAAGATCTCAGTCGTTTAGTGATTAGTTCGCACCGTAGTTTTGAAGACGCCGAATTCGTCGCGAGTAATCTCCGCAAAGCAGGAATCCCGGTAGAAGTAGCTCGCCCTAAACGATGGCAGGTATGGGCAGACCGTAAGCTTTTTCGGGATACGGCCCTCAAGGAATCAATACTTCCCAAACTTCAACAACAGGGGTACCCTGCGCACATTGAATCCATCATCCGAAACGAAGCTCCCCTACTTTCCTGGAAGGCCGATGGACTCCAATACAGAGGACCTCGGTTAGAGATTTCCAGTACCAGCGGCAAGATCAAGTTTGGACGTTATACCTATCCAGGAACTTTATCCATAGAGCCCAACGCCTATGGCACCTACACCGTTATCAATACCGTTGACCTGGAATCCTATATCCGGGGCGTTGTCCCTTATGAATTGAGTGCTAATCCACCATTTGAAGCGATTAAAGCCCAAGCCGTTATTGCGCGCACCTACGTACTCAAAAATCGCCATCGCTTTGCCGTAGATGGCTATGAGCTATGTGCTACTCCCAATTGTCAGGTTTACCGGGGGATAGGCGGATTGACTCCAGCGATGGATAAAGCCG
This sequence comes from Gloeobacterales cyanobacterium, assembly GCA_049582005.1. Lineage (GTDB taxonomy): Bacteria > Cyanobacteriota > Cyanobacteriia > Gloeobacterales > PMM-0068 > Sivonenia. Next base: position 23,637 of record JBAUTB010000175.1, read on the forward strand.
TGCGCCAGACAGAAGGTCAAACGCTCAGTTATCAGGGACAGCTCGTTGATGCGCTCTACACTTCCTCTAACGGGGGAAAGACCGCTAGCTACAGTGACCTTTGGCAAGGTAGCGACCGACCCTACCTCCGATCTTTTTTTGATACCCCCTTGAAGATTCCCCAACTCACTTTCTCACGCTTAGATCGAGAACAAGATATTCGTCAGTTTTTGGGAAGTACTCCGCCCCTGAATGAATCTTCTTGGCCTGGGTTCCGCTGGAAGCGAACCTATTCTAATCAGAGATTGATGAACTTTTTTTTGGAAAACTTGAGCAGCGTAGGAATATCGATTCCCCCGTTTACTGTTGTGCAGAATATCCAAGTTACCCAACGTGCCAGCAGTGGTAGAGTCCTTGCCCTCCAGGTTCAAACCGATAGTGCTACCTTCACGCTTGGCAAAGATGCCATTGTCGCTGTCATTGATAAACTGCCTAGCTCGCTCTTTTTTGTAGACCGCACCCCTCAGGGTTCCTTTACCTTTACGGGAGGAGGCTGGGGGCATGGCGTTGGTTTGAGTCAATACGGAGCTTATACCTTAGCCAATCGAGGCTGGAATTACCGGAAGATTTTGCAATTCTATTTTCCTGGGACACAAATTTCCGGATGACCTCTTGGTCGCTACCCATAGTGTTAGGGGTTCAAGGTTATACTAGTTGGGATCCTCCTTCATGTGCCATGCCTTTAAACATTGGCGACCCTGCCCCCTCTTTTAAAGCTTTAACTACCACGGGAGAAGAAATTTCTCTAGAAAATTTACAGGGTAAAAAAGTAATCCTGTACTTTTATCCCAAAGACGATACCCCTGGCTGTACCAAAGAAGCCTGTGGATTTAGAGATCAATGGTCTCGCTATCAGGAGCAGGGAATTACGGTCCTCGGCGTGAGTAAAGACTCTGTGGCCAGTCACCAAAAATTCGCCCAAAAATACACGCTCCCTTTTCCTTTACTGTCAGACCCTGATGCTGTCATGGCTAGTGCATACGGAGTTTGGGGAGAGAAGAAGTTTATGGGGAAGACGTACATGGGGGTCAACCGCACTACCTTTCTGATTGATGAAAACGGTAAGATTGCCCATATCTGGTCTAAAGTCAAAACGGATACGCATGCGGAAGATGTTCTGAGCACCCTTACATGAAAGATTTCCAAGAAATTCCTGTAGCTAGCCGTGAAGCCTCTGTCCGGCAAACCCCACGGCGGACGGCCACAAAAAAAGGCACGTCTCCGTTAGTTTGGATAGGACTAGGCGTAGGAGTCGTAGGGATTGCTTTAGGTTTTTTTCTAACTAGGACTCCTTCAACTCCTCCTACTGCTTCCGCTCCCAGTAATGTCGCAGCCCCTGAGCCTGCAGTGACCCCCACAGCTCCCCCTGTCGCTGCTCCGAGTGCCTCTGAACCGAGTACCCTCCTGGGCCACCATCGCTATGCAGACGCTCCTTTGTCAAGCTTGACCGTCGTTTCCAAGACAAAGGGAAAGGTTGTCATGTTGCGCGTAGCTGCAGCAGAGAAGTTCCTTGAGATGCAGCGAGCCGCAGCGAGAGATGGCGTAGACTTAGTTGCCGTTTCTGGCTTTCGGGATAAAGCCTATCAACAGGGCCTTTTTGACCGTAATTTAGGCAAAATGGGCCAAGCTATTGAAGTCACCAAAGTCAGTGCGCCCCCAGGTTATAGCGAACACCATACAGGTTATGCCCTGGATATCGGAGATGGACGGCAGCCAGAAACCCATGTGGAGAATACATTTGAGCAAACAAGAGCTTTTGAGTGGCTGCAAAGCAATGCAGGACGCTTTGGCTTTGAAATGTCCTTTCCTAAAGACAACAAGCAGGGGGTTAGCTATGAACCCTGGCACTGGAGATTTATAGGAGATCCAGAGAGTTTAGAGACTTTCTATCGCAACAGCCCCTAAAGTGCGGATACACCCTAATAAGCCTAGTCCAGAAAAAGCTTGTAAACAGAGATCTATCTGCCAGAAAGGTACTCCCGCTCTTTGTTTCTAGAGAAGCGCGTCATTACATAGGTAATATGGATCTTACATTCTTTGTCATCAGGACAGTCCATATTAGAATTAATTATAGATAGGAAGAAGCAGACATTACCCTACCTGAATC
>JBAUTB010000176.1:0-1796 GCA_049582005.1 Gloeobacterales cyanobacterium
GTTTCTGGCTCATAGGCATCAGGTAGCTGTTGTCCAACTTGTTTAAGCCAGTAAATGACGGTGGTGTGATGGACGCCTTTGACCCGTTCGTTCGCTCGAAATCCTGAGCCATTGACATACATTTTCAGACATTCGCGTTTGACTTCATCCCTCCATTATGCAACGCCGTAATTTAGGGTAGGGTCAGTGTCTCATTCATGTTGGCACACAGGGATAAGGAGTCAGTCTTGAGTTTAGACGGAGGGACTTTCACCCTCATCGTCTGGACAGTTGAGCTAGTCTGAGGAGACTGGGCTCTAGCGATTATGCACAGACGGCTGTCCGTGTTTCGCGCTAAACAAATCGCACTATCCTACAAGATCGGCGATCGCACTACAAGATCGAACTGAGCATTGCAGCGGTCATGTAATGGGTTTTATAAAGATTCGTTGATGCGTTACGCTGAGGCTAACGCATCCTTGTATTTGGGGTTGGTAAGCGATAATTTCTGGGGAGTGACTCTGGACGCACCCTCAAGCCAAATTGAGCTTGCCACGTAGATCAAGAGCCTCCTAACGCTTACCCATCCCCATCGGTTCAGCAGACTGGACAGTATGACAGGTCTTTCCCATTGAGGAAATCACCCAGGATTTACAAGGATAGCGCTGAGTGCGATGTATTCTCAATTCCAGGAGCATTCTACCCCATGAGTGAAACCTATCTGCCACTGGGCATCGACATCAGCAAGGAGACCTTTCATGTGGCCCTCCTCAAAGGGGAGAAAGCCTGTAAATATCGGCAGTTTACCAATAATGCTGAAGGTTTTACCCAGTTGAGTCAGTGGCTCAAGCAGCAAGGCGTTGAGCAGGTGCATGGTTGCTTAGAGGCTACCAGCATCTATGGTCATGCCTTAGCAATTCATCTGCATCAGCAGGGGCATCACGTCAGCATCGTCAATCCAATGCGGATTAAAGGGTATGCCAAAAGCCAGTTGGCTCGCACCAAGTGTGACCGCGCGGATGCCAAACTGATTGCCCACTTCTGTCGCGATCTCAAACCCGCGCTCTGGCAACCCTCTGAGGCCGAGGTAATGACGCTGCAAGCCTATACCCGTCGGCTTGATGCCTTAGAGCAAATGCTCACTCAAGAAAAAAAATCGCCTGCACATCACCCCGGAGGAATTGCAAGTGGATATTGAAGCGCACCTGACGTTTCTCAAGGAGCAAGTCAAAACGGTAAAAAAGCGCTTGCTCGAGCATATCCAAGCGCATGACCCACTGCAGGCACAACACGAATTGCTCACGACTATCGTTGGTGTTGGGGCTGACACAGCCGCTCGGGTGCTGGCCGAAATCGGCTCGATCAAGCACTTTGACTCCGCACGGCAACTTGCGGCCTTTGCTGGACTAACGCCCCAAGAACATGAATCGGGCACCTCCGTAAAAGGAAAAACTCGCTTGTGTAAGATTGGCAATCGGCGATTGAGAAAAGCACTGTACTTTCCGGCTTTGAATTTATTGCAACGATGTCCTCAAGCCCAGGTGTTTCGCGATCGCCTGCTAGCCGCAGGCAAATCCAAGATGCAAGTAGTCGGTGCCCTGATGCACAAGCTGATCCGGGTCATTTACGGAGTGCTCAAGTCGGGCCAGCCCTTCGACCCTGAAAAACTGCTTCCTGCTACTTGACAGCCAGAGGAGCAGAACAGTATCTACAAGATCGGCGATCACTGCGATCGGTCTACACGGGTATGGGAACCGTAGGGGCGAAGCATTTGCACCAAAAGTTTCGGCAAAGTTGAGAGATTGTCATGCAAATGC
>JBAUTB010000177.1:0-4326 GCA_049582005.1 Gloeobacterales cyanobacterium
GATCTATTGTTCGCCACAACCGGACAAGCTTTTAAAAGCTGCAGATAGTTTGGATGGAGAAGCCGTAGTTCCTGGTTTTGTGTGGCCGTTGGCTGAACTATTCGCAGCGCTGGAGTTTTGAATAGGGACTAAGTGTTCTTGCCTCTTTTGCAGAATGACCAAAGGAACCGATAATAGGCAAATAATTGAAAGCCTTTATGATGACCACCTCAATCCGCGAACAACTACATCCCTTGCTCCAGCGTCTGGCTGAGGCTATTGAAACCCAATGGCAGAAACACTTGCACTTGGAACCCTACTATTTGCCGGAAGACTTGGGGTATGTGGAAGGACGGTTAGAAGGCGAAAAACTGGTGATTGAGAACCGCTGTTACCAGACAAGGGCTTTTCGCAAGCTGCATCTGGAATTGGCGCGGGTCGGAAACAATTTGGACATTCTGCACTGTGTGATGTTTCCTCGTCCTGAGTATGCTTTACCGATGTTTGGCACCGATTTGGTCGGAGGGCGTGGGCAAATTAGTGCTGCAATCGTAGATCTTTCGCCTGTGGTTGGTCTGCCGGACTCTTATGACCAGACCATGAGTGCTGCTCTCAAAAGAGCACATTTTAAGCAACGGCGGGAACTCCCGCCCTGGGGAAATATTTTTTCTGAACATTGTCTATTTATTCGTCCAGAAAACACCCAGGAAGAAGATGATTTTCTGGCGGTGACTACCGCCTATCTGGAGCATCATTGCCAGTACGCACAACAGTTGCAGCCCAATCCTGAAGCAGCCTCTGAAATTCTGGCAGGCCAAAAGAACTACTGCACCCAACAACGACAGAACGACAAAACCCGCCGAGTACTACAAAAAGCCTTTGGCGATGCCTGGGCTGAGCGGTATATGAACACCGTATTATTCGATCTGCCTGTGTGAGAACTATATGACCGGATAATAGTAGAGACCTTGTGGTTTTTTGATGATGAACAGTCCTGTTGATGGTCTTTCGGTAGCGCTACCTTCCAAGGGTGCACTGTACGAAGCGACGATGTCGTTGCTTAAGAACTGTGGTTTACCGCCTAAGAGCAAAGGGGAGCGTAGTTATGAGAGTTCCATCAAAACGTTGCCGGGTTCTAGGATTCTCTACCAGAGAGCCACAGAGATTCCGGCCAAGGTTAATGATGGCACCGTCGATGTCGGAATTACAGGCTTAGACCTGGTTACGGAATTAGGCTGGGGGACGCGTGCAGAAGACCGAAGACTGTCCAATCTTTCGGTGGTCCTGGAAGACTTGGGCTATGGTTCTGCTGACCTTGTGCTGGCGGTACCGAACGAATGGATTGATATCACTTCCATCGGCGACTTGGCAGATTTAGCCCTGCAGTGGCGCTCAGAAGGTCACACCATGCGGATTGCCACCAAGTTTCTCTATCTGACCAGCGACTTTCTAGACCGTCGGGGCATCAATCACTTCATGCTTATTCCCTCGGAAGGTGCTACGGAAATTACGCCTAAGTTAGGCCTCGCTGACCTAATTAGTGACAATATGACCACCGGTTCTACCCTCGTTGCCAATAATCTCAGGCCCCTATCCCCTGCTATTTTTCGTTCCCAGGCTTGCTTAGTCGTGAACCGGGATATTGCACCCCATAAACTGGAGCAACTGCAGACCTTTATTGATTTGATTGAAAGTCATCTCAGAGCCCAGTCCTATTATCTCGTGGTGGCGAATATCGATGGTAGCCTCAGGCCACAAGGGGTAGACCCCACCGAATGGGTTTATCGTCAACTGGCGACCACGGCAACCCGAGGGATGACCCTTTCTGAAGCCTATGGCTCCCACACGCCAGGAACCACAAGTTTGCCCGATGGCTCTCTCGGAAATCGGTTGAGCGTCGTTGTACCGGACCGGGAACTATACGCTACCGTGCAACGTATCCGTAAAATGCAAGGCCGGGACATGGCCGTTTTCCCCATGAAATACTTCTTTGAGACAGAGGCTTTGGGTTATGCTCGGTTTATAGCCTCACTTCCCCCTACGGCTAAAGCCCTCAATCCAGCGGGCTAGGAGCATCTCTGCGTGAAATCCTTCAAGGTATTGCCCAAAAATAAAGATTTGCAGCTTTTAAAGAGGCTATTACCATTCGCTCAAAAAGAGTGGAAAACCTTTGCGCTCGCTTTAGCGCTGTTGCCGTTCCTCTCTTCTGCGTCTGCAGTTCAGCCCTTATTGATTCAAAAAGCGATTGATGGCCCCATCGCCACAGGGAACCTAGCTGATTTACGTCAGTACGTTTGGCTTTTAGCCATTTCCCTATTGGTACAAATCGTATTCCAAAGCGCACAAGGCTTTTTAGTCCAGAAAGCTGGACAGCAAATGACCGCCTCGATCCGCCAAAATTTGTTTGACCACGTTTTGTCACTCTCTTCCAATTACTTTAGCAAGATGCCTGTGGGTAAGTTAATTACCCGTTTGACCAGTGATGTAGAAGCATTAGGTGATGTTTTTTCCACGGGAGCAGTGGGTGTCATTAGTGACTTCTTTTCCATTCTGGTTGTTTTAGGTTTTATGACAGCCCTGAATCCTCTGCTGGCCATCATTCTCTTTATCTGGCTCATACCAATTACGGCGGCGGTTCTCTATTTCCAGAGACGTTACCGGGCAGCAACCTATAGAAGCAGAGAAGAATTATCTTCTCTGAATGCTGTCCTGCAAGAGAATATCTTAGGCATCAATGTAGTGCAGCTATTCCGTCGTGAAAAACGCAACAACGAATACTATGGTCAGGTTAATAAGCGTTATATTAAAGCACTTGATGAAACCATTCTTTTTGATAGCTCTATTTCTGCCGTTATGGAATGGGCAGGATTGGTAGGTATTGCCCTTCTACTTTGGTTTGGAGGTGTTAAAGCACTTGATAATTCTATTACTTTTGGTGTATTGGTAGCATTTGTTCAATATGCACAGCGCTTATTTAACCCTATTCGCCAAATCACCGAAAAGTTCACCGTATTTCAGTCTGGTTTTACTTCCATAGAGCGATTGAGTGCCATTTTGGATGAACCGATTGAAATTAAAGACCCAGAAAATCCGCAGCATTTACCTCTACTGGCTGAAGCTAAAGGTGAAATCTCCTTTGAGCATGTCTCTCTGGCCTATAAGGAGGATGAAACCGTCCTCAAGGATTTGAATTTTACGATTAAACCTGGGGAGAAAGTAGCGCTTGTCGGTCCAACGGGAGCAGGGAAAAGTTCGATTATTCGTCTTCTTTCTCGTTTATATGAACCTAGCGAGGGTCGAATTTTAATCGACGGCGTGGATATCACCCAAGTGACCCAAGCTGAATTGCGTAACTATGTGGGCGTAATTTTGCAGGATGGGTTTTTATTCTCTGGAGATGTAGCTTCCAATATTGCACTGGGCGATGAGTATTCACCCGAAAAAATTGAAGATGCGGCCCGCCGGATGAATGTGGATAGTTTTATTCAACGGTTACCCCAAGGCTATCAAACCGAAATCAGAGAACGGGGAAATAACCTTTCTTCTGGCCAAAAGCAACTGTTAGCTTTTGCCCGAGCCGCCGTTCGTTATCCTCCAATTCTGGTATTGGATGAAGCGACAGCCAGTCTTGATGTCAGGACAGAAGCCCTAGTACAAGAGGCTTTAGAACGATTATTGGAAGGCCGAACAGCGATTATCATTGCCCACCGTCTAACGACAATTCGTAATGTGGACCGCATCTTAGTTCTTAAACGCGGTGAACTGGTGGAAGAGGGCAGCCATGATCAGCTGATGGAGCAAAATGGACTTTACGCGAGTCTATATCGCCTGCAAATGCTGGCTGCATAATGTTTTCCATAGCATCAGCCGCTAGGCACGGGCTCTATCCATTCAGGGTAGAAACATAGATCAAAGGTGCGGATTCCAATATTTTGCCTGAAGGTTCGTGATCGGGTCCCATTCTGAATAGCCCAAAACATTTCACCATACGTCAGTAGAGACGTCATATATGACGTCTCTACCATACGCAAATAGGGAATGATTTCCATTGGGTGGAATGGTGTGCATTTCGGAAAAAATAAATTGCATAGGTATCGTACCCATATCACCTACAACATGACCAAGCCTTTGTGCAGGGCGGCAAAAGTCAATTCAAGCAAGAAGTCTTACTACTATAGCGGTTCTCAGTCGAGTGAGGTACAGTAGCAGCAGTGGGTAAACCAATGCTGGATATCTTTAGCGGACACTTGTGCAAACGCTTTGGTGATAGCTTCGTCCAACGTTTGCTTTGTGCGCGGGGCTATCGACCTCAAAATTCCTTTCACTTTGGACCAGAACTGCTCAATC